>JBAXGO010000017.1:0-21917 GCA_037139335.1 bacterium | reverse complement strand
TCCGTTAGGACAGAGAGGTTATTGAATTTTTTCCTTTGCATTCAAGTTTTCCGACTGTCGCCCTTCGACGAGCTCAGGGTGACATTAAAGTTGTCATGGTGAGCCTGTCGAACCATGATGTCGGTTTTTCCAACAGTCGCCCTTCGACAAGCTCAGGGTGACATTCCCTTCGACAAAGCCTGTACTGAGCTTGCCGAAGTGCTCAGGGTGACAACAAGAATACATAGATTCCTGCTTTCGCAGGAATGACAGATACGGTGGAAGGGTGGCATGACATAGAAAGGAAGAGAGGGATTTTTTTAATTACAAATACACAACCTTAACTTTGTTTAGCCCATCAATCTTGTCATGCGTGCTTGTAATTATAGACTGCTGGCCTTTTTCTAGAAGCATATCGATAATTAAATCTACATTTTCTTCATCAAGTTCAGAAACGACATCATCGAGAAGCAAAACCGGTTTACTCCCCTTCTCCACTTCTATCATTGCCACCACGGCTAATGTAAAAATAAGTAACCCCATTCTTTTTTGCCCTCGTGACCCGAAGAATCTTAAATCATAAGCCTCACTTTTATTTACCAAATCAGTTAATAATAAAGTCCAATTATCTTTATGAGGACCAACACCAGTTCTTTTACTTCGAATGTCTTTTTCCAAATTTGCTTTGAGACATTCTCTAAATGCCAAGGCAATATTTTGATCAAAAATATCACTCAATTCAACATCAGGTTCAAACTTCCAAATTACTTTATATCGACTTTGTTTTTCAGATGCGTTACTTACAAAGGCACTAAATTTTTCACATAAAGCTTTTTTCACATTTATCAACTCTACACCATATTTTATCAAAACCTCATCATACCTCTTAATATAAAAATTAATTCCGTTCCTATCTGCATTTTTCAAAAGTCTATTTCTCGCCTCTAGAGCCTTCTGGTAATCACTTAATGCAACACTATATTCATAACTTATCTGGCAAAAATATGCGTTCAACAATTCTCTTCTATGCCTCGGACTAGCAGTAATAACATTGATAGTTTCTGGAGAAAACCAAACTGTGCTAAATTTGCCAACAAAGTGTTTTTGAATTTTTTTCTGATCATCGATAACTAAACTTTTAACAGGTTTTATATTTGGCGATAAAGTATAAGTACTAGAATGATCTTCTTCATTATTCCATTTCATAATAATTTTTGTGAAAGGAAGGCTCGATTTCAATACTTCAAAATTTATAACTTCTGCTTCCTTATTCGAGAATAAAGGCTTGCCGTACGATAATATTCTTATTGACTCTAAAATATTTGTCTTCCCCATACCATTTTGAGCAGTGATAAGATTAACGCCTTCATCGAAATCAAACTCAATATTTTTAAAATTTCGAAAATTTATTAGTTTTAAATTATGAATCCTCATACTTATGCTATACTTTACAAGATTTATATAATGAAATCATATAAATTTCTAGATAATTATTATTGTATATCAAATGCTTTTAGCAGCTCATATCAGTGTAAGCGCCGCAATTTGCTCGGTGGTCAGCAATCCCTATCTGGCAGTAGCACTGTCATTTATATCATATTACTTGTTAAATTGTATTCCTCACTGGATACCTCAGTTCAAAAGTAAAAAAAATAAGATTATATATATAGCATCTGATTATCTTTTAGCGGCAGGAACTTTAGCATTATTGTTATTATTTCTTCCAAATTATATAAACAATAATAATTCATTATATTCCTTCAACTTATCAATATATACTTTAATAGCCGCGTCAATCGTTTCAGTGTTGCCAGACTTCATTTCTATGATTTATAAATTATCAAAAAAAAGTATCAAATTTCTAGATTGGAATGAATATGCACGGAAATTTGCCATGCCATCAGATAGAAAGGTACTAGGAAAATTAATCCATATTGCGACTATTTTTGTTTTTGCCATGTATGCATTCAGACAATTACCAAATTCTGAATCATCGCTATTCGTGCAAATAATTATATTAATGTTATTTGTAGTAGGAGTACTAGCTATACTGGAAACTTTTTCATCCGACACCAAGCCAGAATAATTTTTTTTCCTCCCTCGGGATGAGCCTGCGGTGTACTATTCGAAAATATATGTCATTTCGAACGTTAGTGAGAAATCTCTTTAATTAATCCAACGAGATCCCTCATTTCATTCGGGATGACATAGAAAGGGATATGAAGCTATATGGATTCCTGCTTTCGCAGGAATGACAGAAGGGGCTTGCGTTTTTCAATCCCCTCTATTAAGAGGGGTGCCGAAGGCGGGGTGTGTTCATTCCCGTTCTTTGTTTTGAAATTTTCCGACAGTCGCCCTTCGACAAGCTCAGGGTGACAACAAGAATACATAGATTCCTGCTTTCGCAGGAATGAAAGAAGGGGCTTGCGTTTTTCAATCCCCTCTATTAAGAGGGGTGCCGAAGGCGGGGTGTGTTCATTCCTCCCCCCCTTGATCCCCTCCTCGGTAAGGAGATGGAAAAAAATTATTTCGTCCCAGTGATAACAATAATAGAATAGTCCTGTGTCTGAACTAATTGTTTGGTTATCATAGGAAATTTAGTTTGTAATTTAGCAATAATTTGATCTGCCATTGCCTCATAGCCTGGCATAAAATTAACAAGAGTCTTTGCCGTATTATATGGAGGTTTATCCCCCGTTTTAATATCTGTAAATCCAATTGCTGCCAATATATTTGCAACTTCTCTTGCCTGACCTGTAATGGCAGTTCCATTCAGAACTTGCGTTGTAGTCTGCTGAGGCGTAACTGTAGCCACAACAGGTAATGTTGTTGCTACAACCGTAGGTTTAACTGTGGGCATAGGAGTTGGTGTCAGATTGAGTTTATCTATAACAGCAGTAGGTGTAGGCACTGGTGTACTTTGTTGAGCCACAGTATCGGTCTTTGTTTTTGACCTTTGATTTTCGTTATAATATGTCCATCCAACTGCAATTATCAATCCAAGAACTAATACAACAATTGCACTAACCAATATAGCTATCTTGGCTGGATTATGTTCATGCGCAACCTGATTATTCTTTTTTTCAGATAACATTCTTCTTTTTATAGAAGGTTTTTCCAATCCTGTATCATTGATTTTTTTTATTAATCCCTTCAATGCCAAAAATTTATATTGATCCAATGTAGCATCCTTGGTACGAAAAAAATCGACATTAAATCCCGTATCATCAACCATATACGATTCGATATCTTGACGCAAAACTTTTTTACCTTCGATAAAGAGAACATTTTTAATTGGCTGCCCTACCAGTGATTCTCCATGTAATATAATTTCTCTAATGCCATAAGCAAGATTATTATCGATTTCAAGCACATTTTTCCCATCGACTGAATTAGCAATAACATGACCGTCAACCCAGATGAAAAATCGTAACGATGTGCCTCTAGGATATAAAACAATCGTATTTTCAGGAATATTTTTATACAAAGCTTGGGAAAGTACAGTACTAGCAGGAAAAATACTTGCGCCAAAACGAGATGATGTAATATAAGGATCTAGAATTTCCCTTCTTATGGCAAAAACTACTGTATAAGTGATCCCCCTTACTGAAAAAGTATCTGCAATAACTGACAATTGCGACATAGAAGTATTCATCTCGGACTCAACATGATTAGTCAATTCCTCCTCATTTTGGAGCTCAGTAAGATCTGGATTATATTTATAAAAAACTATCTTAGTCTTATTATCTGGTATACAAGCCACAGTTTTATCAATTTGTTTGAAACCTACTGCATTAATATATTCTTTGACAATGCCTGAAACTGTGCGTGGATCATAAACAATTGAGTTCTCAATAGTCCCTTCTGGGAGGGCAAATTCCGAATAATTAGATACATTGGCGGTTTTGCCGCTGAAACTAACTTTAGATAATGCAATAGACCTATTCAAATAGATTATTGTCAATATTTTTTTTGAAGTCATAGAACAAGGCAGTATACTATAATATTAATATATCAAATAGAATAATAGTTGTATAGCAGTATCAATATTTTGCGCTAAGTATATCAATCGCCGAAGAGCCCCCTCAGCCTAACTTTTACTAACTTATTATCCTATACTATGGTATACTCTCGTATATAAGTGTGATAAATGGTGCATTATATCAATTCACTAAATTCATATACCGCCCCTGAATTCAGCGAAGAACAAAAAAATGTTTTGAAAAGATATTTCACAAACCTGGATCTTCCAGTTTACGCCTTCACATCTGCAATACCTACTGAAATAGCCGGTGCCCTCATATCCAGATTTGCAAAAAGCAATAAATCAATTAGACAAATTTTTTGGGACGAATTTATCCAAAACCCAGATTTAAATTTTAACAAGGTAGACGATAATTTAACGAATAAAAAAAATGATTTTTTGAAAAACACATTTGCCGATTTCGGTAAAGAATCAGCCTTTGAAATGACAGGAATATATATCGTCATAGAACAAGCTTCTGCATTGGCGATAAAAGCTATAGAATCTATGAGACGAATGGCATTCATAGAACCAAGTCCAAATGTCATGGATTTTTGCAAGAAAGAAAATGGCCATTATTTATATTTCAAAGATAAAGAATTAATAAATTTGATAGGTAATGAATATCAAATTTTTTCTGATAAATTATTTGATTCCTACAAGCTTTTTCAAGAATCTGTTGAAATAATTTTGAAAGAAAAATATAAACAAGAAAACAAGAATGAACAAGATTATGAAGGAATTCAAGAAGAAAAATATAATATTTTACGCGACCTACTACCAATAAGTACCAGAACTACAGTCTGCACCTTTGGTTATGGCAGAGATTGGACAGATCTAGTTAATATTATGATCTCTCATAAATTAGAAGAAATCCAAGAATTGGGCAGAATGATAATGCTCGAAATGACCCATATTATTCCGAACATTATAGAAAGAAGCTCTGGATCTCATGGTCAAGCTCGTGTGGAATACTTGAAAGAAAAAAGAAAAATAATCAACAATAACATTCAAGATTCATCTTTAGCCCTTATTAGTAAAAGAGGTAAGGTTGAAAATGACGGACAAATAACAGCTAAAATAAGATATATATCGAACAATCCTTTAGAGAGATTATGTGCAGGAATAATGTACGACAAAACAGATATTCCGATGGACACTTTATTAGAATATTATAAATTAAACCCAAGGCGTACTGCAGATTTACTTAACCAAACTTATAAAATAAGAAAGAATCGTTTCGACAAAGTTCCTGATGCATTCGAAACTATCAGACTCTCTGTGGAATTTTCCGCACCATGGTCATGCTGGAAAGACATTCAACGTCATCGCCGACTTTCTGAATTTCACAATCCATACTTCATAAACGAGGGATTTTATAAACATCCTGAATTACAAAATACTGAAATTGAGAATACTTATAACGAAATAATGAAAAGCACATTGGACTTCATACAAAGTATGAAAGATATATATCCAGAAATGTCAGAAAACATCGAATACTTATTGCCTCAAGGCGCGAATTTCAGATGGACTATGGACATGGATTTTGCAGAAGCAGTCTACATAATAGAATTGAGAAATACTGCAAAAGGCGATGTTACTTACAAAATATTGATGAGAAAATTTCACGAAGAAATATCAAAATCATATCCAATGCTGGCGAAATTAATAAAGTTTGTACTTTAATAAGACTGGATATTCAAGATACTATTATAAAGTTCGTTCAAAGAATTACGAATAGAGTCAAATTCATGATCTTTCGGAAGAATATTTTCTAGACCTAAAGTATTTTCGAAAAACGAAATAATTTTTTCTATATGATCCGGCTTAAAGTCATTAGCAATATTCAGAATAACATTTATCCCCTCTACTCTTTCTGTAACTTTGGAAGATAATGGATAATCTCTCAAAACAAGAAGTATACTTCTAACAACAATCAAATCTTCATTAACAATCATCGAAGGTAATTTTTTTTCATCCAATGTTTTTCCCATCAAAGATCTCTTCAAAGATGCTAAATGAAAAATAACCGAAGTCACAGCCCCAGCAACCAGAAGAAGCTCGTCCTCATGCATTAAATTATCCTGTTCAATATACTGCGGCATAATAGTAATTATTTATTCCATTATAGATATAAATTATAAAAATTCAAATTTTATATAGCGATTACTCTCTGCAACCGAGCGATACTATGAGATCAAGACTATAATATTTAAGTTTTCTAAAAACCTCTCGATTACCTTCTTTTTGAACTGTTCGGAATTTCCGAACATCTGCTTGAAGAGACATTTCAAGCTCAAAATAAATATTTTAATAAGCTCGCTAATTTTTGCTTTATTTGATTGATAAAGATCAACAAATTTAGCCTGTGAAAGCCTCAAAGTCTCATCTTCGAGACGAACATATATTTGGACTTAGTTTTTATCAGTCTGATATATGCACTGAAGTCTAACTGACTGTAAATTTTCATTGTGATAAAATTTCGAATATTAATATACTGATACCATGGATGAAAAGAAAGCAATGAAAAAAATACTTGAGAATATGTGAAGTAAATGAAATAGCTAGAAATATGAGATTCTATTATGAATGGATGTGCCTAGTTGAATTACAAAGAGACGATAAACAAGAAGAAAGATTCCAATTTTTAGAAAAAAGAGTATCCCCAATATTAAGGGATTTTTATTATGAAACTCACGGCACAAAAAAAAATAACCAACCCGAGGCAAGACTTGATAATACTGAATAATAATACCAAGTTATTCCAATATTTAGTTTATAATTATAAATCGATTCCGCTGGCTTAGATTCAATCGTGCGAAATAGATTTTTAGGTTTTTCAAATAAAATTTGCTCAAAACATTTTTTCTTAATATCCACTAGTTAGATACACAAACTTGATTGGCTTATTTGTTTCCTTCGAATTCATACTTGCCTCTGGCGTTGCCCCTTCGGTTTCTAAAATTCCTTTTTCAAGTGCTAACCTTGTAATTTCACGATAATGCAAAGGCTGATTAGCTTCTTTTAAAATTTCAATTGCTGATGTTTTGAATTTGTTCATATGTTAATTATTTAAAAGTGTTAATAAATCCATATTAAAACTAATCCTATTGTGTGGAATAATTGCATAAATCCATTGCTTACCATTATTCTCTTGACTAAATTTATTAACCACTTCACAATATTTCATTGCTGCTCTTGCTTTTTGTTGAACATCGTCATCTTCAATATCTGATTCCTTTTTTACTTCAACCATATATATGATATTTTCTGTCTCAACAACAAAATCAGGCTCATATCTTTTTGAGTTGTTATTCCAATAAATTGAGAATTGATTAAAAGCAGGTCTCAACCATTTTAAGACATGTTTATCATCTTCCAGAATAATAGCAAAATCTTTTTCTGATTTACTATCAAACTTATAAAGGTCGTGACAAGCCTTTTTGTAACCACCAAAAACAATTGAAGGGATTCTGGTTAAAGGATTAATAGTTTCTCGAATACTATGGATTTTATCTTTAGTAAATTTAGCAAAATTATGGCTTTCAATTTGAGTAAACGGATATACTTCCGGCTCTTGATATTCACCTTGTGAAACGAAAAATTGTAAAGACATTTGTGAAAATATAAATAAGGCGATGTCTTTTTTATGATAAAGCACTATATTTCTTAGTTCTTTTTCGGTTTTATCCTTTGCCAACTTTTTTACAGCAGTTTTAACTAATTTGAATAGTAAATCAGCATCTCTATCGTAATCTACTTGAGGATCATTAATCAGTTCATTAACAATGATATTTTCAGGCAAATCTCTAATTAAGCCGGACTCATTACCAGCTATTATTTCATTTTCATTAGTTCCTAATGTCTTCCTTAATATTTCATCTGTAAGAGGTTGATAATTCAAATTTGATATGTCTAATTCGAAATCTTTGAAACCTGTCTTAACTTCATTTGATTGTTGAAGAATAACTCTAGGGATCGGAATTACTTTTTCGATATAACTTTGTGCGATAGATTTATACTCTTTCTGTGCCTGTTCTATTATTTGTTCTTTGAACAAATTTGGTTGCGGATTATTCTCAACCTCTTCGACTATCTTTTGAAATGCAATTTTTTGTACATCAGATGAAGTTAAATCATTTATGCTCTTTGTTGTTCTACTTAAATTATTTATTGTTTGGACGACAACCTTTTGAGAATCACTTAGAAATACTGGTACAACTGTTTGCCTAGGTTGTAGAGTATAATCTGTAAAACTCCCTGTAACCTCAGATATGAAGGTTGGTGAAGAAACGATTACTTCTTGTCTTTCAGGTAGAGCACTTGGATCAATTTCTATTATATTTTCTTTTTTGATCAGAGAGTCTGGTTTATTAGCTTCTTCAATAATTGTATTAAATTTATCATGAGCAACCACTGTTAATGTATCAACTTTATGTTCTCCTGTTCTTTTTCCATACGGTAATCTTAATCCTCTTCCTAGGGTTTGTTCAGTAAGAATTACTGAAGCCGAAGCACGAAGAGGAATGATAGTATACAGATTAGTAACATCCCACCCCTCCTTAAGCATATTTACATGGACTACTATTTCAATTTGATTATTTGGTTTCTCAAGATCAACCAACCTTTGAATATTTTCCTCTTTTTCTTCACCTCTTTGATTAGAGTGAATCTCCATAACTTTTCCTTTATATCTTCCTTTAAAAAACCTTTCTGACTCAATAATTTCACGAATTTCATTTGCGTGATCAGTATCTTTTGCAACAACTAATACAAAAGGCTTAACCAGTTTGTTCCCCGTATTTCTAGAATAAATATCCAAAGCAACTTTAGTGTCTTCGTGAATTCGAATACCATCTTCTAATTTCAAAATATCTAGCTCTTTAGGATCATTTCTATACTGGTCTGGATTGAAATTCTTCCTTGTTGCAATAGCTGGTACTTTTACGAACGCATCATTCAAAGCCAACGCGAGTGGATAATCATAAACTACATTTTTAAATTTATTGCCCTTAGAATCAATTGGAGTTGCTGTCAGTTCTAGCCCTAATATTGGTTTTAGCTCATTGATAGCATTCATTCCTGAATCGGCACGATAATGATGTGATTCATCCATTAATAAGACTAAATCCGGTAGTGAAGATAAATAATTGAAATATGAATCGCCTAGATATTCTGACAGTCTTTTAATTTTTGCTTCTCTGCCACCTCTAACTTCAGAATTAATTTTGGATATATTAAAAATATTTATTTTTATAGATTCTCCCCACAATGATTCTATTTGTGCTTGATTATAATTATCTCCTGTAATTACTCGTGGTGGTGTATTGATAAATTCTGCAATGCCTTTAAAGACATATTTATGATTTTCAGGTTTAGATAAATCATCAATCAATTTCTGATAAATCGTTAGATTAGGAGCAAGAACGAAGAAATTTTTAATGTCTTTTTCAAGATATAAATAAGTGATAAAAGCACCCATTAATCTTGTTTTACCAACACCAGTTGCGAGTGAGAAACAGATAGAAGGAAAACTCCTTTCAAAGCTTGAACATGTTTTATATAGATTATTAATTGTATTAAGAGCCTTTTCTAACTCCACTTCTTTTTGAAGCGACAATTCATTTGCTATGATCGATAGAATATCTAAGCTTTCCTCTTGAGGTTTTCTTAAACTAAGACGATTACTAATTATTTGTGCTGTTTTATTCATTTTTATAATTCAATATCATCTAAAATATTTTCAATATCCTCTGCTTTCTCTTCAGTAGCTTTTATAATATTCAGATCATAATTATCTTTGCCAAATTCACATTTACCAAGTATTACTTGAGGTATTTTTTTTATATCTATACAAGGATATTTATCTTCACATTTGGGATCGTAAGATTTTGAACATATGAGAAGTGTTTCTTCAGGTTTCATTTCTTCAGCAATAGTATCTAGCATTTCTACTGTCACATATTGGGTTGTTGTGAATATATAATCAGTTTCTGTTGACTGTCCTTGCTTCCAATATATTTCTAAATCCGGGCTATATTTAAATCCCATATGCTTACACATTGCAGAAGCAAGCATATTAGGATTATATTCTTTATTTATAACTTCTTTTCCGTATTTATCAGTCGAAATTAAAGAAGGTGCAAGGTCGTAAAATTTAAAACCACCGCCACCTTTCCAATTTAATTTTTCAGATAATGGCAATCCATCATTACCATCAATAACCTTTTTCAATCTTGGTAAACAATGTGTAGTAGCATGTTCTCCAATTTCAATGCCAATCCATTTTCGATTCATTTTATGAGCCACTGCAGCTGTAGTACCTGAACCAAGAAAACTGTCAAGAATAAAATCACCTGGATTACTTCCTAAGTTAAGAATTTTCTCGATAAGTTTTTCTGGTTTTGGAGTTTCAAAAACTACTTCTGAATTTAATATCTTCATCTCTTTTTTTGCATCTTGATTATGTCCCACTTCTATAAATGGCCAAACAGTCATTGAAGTAATTCCACTCTTGACTTCGTTAATATATTTTTTTCGTCGTGGCATATTTCCTCCATTTTTTCCAAACCAAATTCGATTTTCGTCAATTAATCTTTGAAATTCATCTTTTCTTATACCCCAACTTCTACCAACAGGTGGATAGAATTTATTACCATTAGGAGAAGTGACCTCATAGATATCTTTTGGAGTCAGCCTTCTTACTGTTAAATCACTTGATGTCCATTCTCCTCGAACATCATTATCAGGATTTTTATATCTTTCTTGAGCTTCAATATTTCTGTTTAAAAGATTTGGTCTCCATATTTCTTTGTTTTTAGCATATACCATAATAAAATCATGATTATCAGATAACCACTTAGCATCATTTTGTGGACTAAATTTCTTCTGCCAAATTATATTGTTGATAAAATTTGAGCGATTAAACACTTCATCACAAAGTACTTTTAGATATGCTTGTTCATCATCATCAATTGATATCCATATACTTCCATCTTCTTTTAATAATCTTTTCAGGATTTCAAGTCTAGGCCTCATTAAATTTAACCAAGTACTATGCTCTAAGTTATCATCATAATGTTCAAATGCACTACCAGTATTATATGGAGGATCGATATAAATACATTTAATTTTTCCTGAATAATCTTGCTCTAGAGCTTTTAATGCAAGAAGGTTATCTCCATGAATGAGCATATTATCAGAAGATTTATCACCATAACTCTTTTCTGGATCTTCAATGAGTATTCGTGGTTCTAATTTGGGATTTAGTCCTTTACCAATCCATGTAAGTTCTAGTTTTTGTTTATTCATAAGTATATTAAATCCAATTAAAATTTATTAATTTATTTCGTGGAATTGTATATTTCAATTTTTCACTTCTACACTTAATATGTAGTCTCGAATTACTACTCCAATAGACAATAATATTTGTCGAAGTTTTTTCCATTAGTAACCTACTATTATCTATATCTTCTGACTCTAAAGTGCAAACTTCTTGATCGGCACAAACAAGACAAATTAATAAGTGTTTATTAATATCTAGTGATCTCAGCCTCAAAATATCTGATTCAGAAAAGGTAAAGGCACTTGAAAACCCTGCCTTTCTAGTTTTTCTAATTTGAGATGAAGATTTCACAAATACTCTATATGTTATTAAATTATCAGAAACTTCATAGGCGCCCCAACCAAATTCATTATTCCTCTCGAGTAGTTTAATATTAATTTTAGGATTTCTTATGATTTGTGCTAAGACTATCCCGTGATAAAGTTCAAATTGTGGTGTTGCCATTATTTTATATAACTTTAAATCTAATAGTAAAAATATTTGTTAATGTTTTTGTTTGTTTTAATTTACTTTCAGTTTTTGATAATAACTCTTCCTTTTTCTCATCAATCGCGTCTTGAGCTTCATATAGCTTCATTCTCATCATGTTTCTCTTTTTCTCCATTTCCTTTATTTCCCTTTGCTTAGAAACTTTTTGTTCAAGAATCAGAATTTTTTTAGCATTTGTCTTCACCGTCTTTATTTCAATATCTAATCTCTTTAAATCAAGTTCCAATGACTTTTTCATATCATCAGCCCATTTATCAAGTTTATTAACCTCTTCGTCAAAGAATGTGCTATTTCTTTCTATTATCATCTCCAATGATTTATTTATATATCCATTCTCTAATTCCTCAAGCTTAGAAGTCTCTTCTGTCGTAATCTCTGTATTTTCGACCACGGTTTCTTTTATTAAAAAAAGTTTCTTTATGATATCATCCTCGATAATATCTCCATCATCCATAAGTGCTGATGCTAAAATATAATCTTCTGATTCTAAAGCCTCAACTGTAAAATTAGATAGCCGTAAAACACCTTCTTTACCAACAAGTTGCTCAATAACAGAGACTTTAAAAGGATTATTCGAATAGTTGAATGTTACTTTTACAGAGTTTAAATCTAACGTTTTAGTTCTAGACAATATATTTTGTGCTAATTCATGACTTGGTCTATAAATATGTGAATTCTCTATATTCTTTCCTAACTTATATGGGCCAAGATCAATAATCAGATTTGAGAAAGGATTATTTTTTAAGGTGAATGAAAAATCTCTATCATTGAAAATGGCATTGTCATTTAAATAGTATCGAGTTACATCCCAAAGCCATTTTTCAAATCTATCCAGATTCTCTTTACTCTCTGATAAGCTTGTTTTCAGTTTTTCATGTACATCTGTATCAAAATGCTCTAACAGTTTTTGTCGAGCATCTGTTAAACCTTCTTTTATCTGAGAATCCATTTCATCCTGTAATTCATCAAAAGCAGAATTAATCTCTGATTCACTTCGACATTTCTGATAAATAGATGCTATTCTTTTTTCAAAATCTACCCCTGATTCTATTACGCCTAAGACTTCGTCACTTGCCCCGAAAACACCTTTGAATAAACTAAATTTTTCGGATAATAGCTCAAATACACGTAGATCTGCTGCGTTTTTTCTGTTTACAAAATTTACAACAACGACATCATGTTTTTGACCATAACGATGACACCTACCAATTCTTTGCTCAATTCTTTGAGGATTCCAAGGTAAATCATAATTTACTACAAGTGAACAAAACTGAAGGTTTGCCCCCTCAGCTGCAGCTTCTGTTGCAATCATAATTTCAGCCGTATCTTTAAAGTATTCAACGATCGAAGCTCTTAGATCTGCTGATTTTGACCCAGAAATTTTATCTGTATCCTGATTTCTTATTGACCATTGCTGAAAGATTTCTTTTGATTTATCGTCATTGTTTGTACCATTAAATAAAACCACTTTATCTTGATATCCATTTTCACTTAATAGCTTTAAAAGATAGTCTTGTGTAATTCGAGATTCTGTGAAAATTATTGCTTTTCTTGGAGCACCTAGTTCTAATGTCTTTTTGAATCCTGTCTCAATTGCTATAAGTAGTGCTTCTCCTTTTGAATTTGTCCATATATTCTTTGCTATTTCACAAAATTTTTCCAAATCTTTTTTTTCTGCTACCATTAATTGAATATCTTCTTCTGTGTAGATAGTTTTCTCTTCTTCAAAGATATTTTCTTCCCCCCATTCATCTTTCAACTCATCATATGTATCATAATCATCTTGTAATATTTCAAGCTCTGGTTTTTCCTTACTTTCTTTTTCTTTAATATCTTCTATTAGTTTATCTAACTTATAAACTAAGCCTTTTAATGTATTTGCTATAGCAAATGAAGACGAAGCTAAAAGCTTCCTCAAAATAAGCGTCATCAATTGTCTTTGACTTGAAGGCAATGCGTATAGTTTAGTTCTCTGAAGATATTCTGTAACCAAATTATAAAGTTCAATTTCATCTTCTTTTGCAATATAGTCCTGTGTTATTGAGATTCTTTTTGTATATTTAATATATTCTAAAACTTGTTTTCTTAGAGTTCTTATACAAACAGTATTTAACCTTTGTTTTAGATCTTCAAAAGCATCAGCAGAAGGTGTAACCAACAATCCTATTTCACCAGCTTGTTCATTCGTATCTGAATATAATTCTCTCTTAGGATAATTAAAATTTGACGCGTAATTTTGTTTAAAACTATTTAAATCGCCAAAAATTTGATCGTCTATTATGCTAACTAATCCATATAATTCTAAAAGTGAATTCTGAAGAGGAGTAGCGGTCAATAAAATTTTGGGACTGTCTTTCAAAGCATTTTTTATATCTTTTGCTATTTTATTACTTGTTTTATAAACATTCCTTAGTCTATGTGCTTCATCTATTACAACTAGATCCCACTTAGTATTTTGCAAATAAGAAGCTTTATTTCGCGCGAATTGATATGAACAAATAACTATTTCTTCTTGATCGAATGGGTTCAATCGCCCCCTTTTTATACTTTCATTAAAAGATTTAGTTTCTAAAATAACGGAAGGTAAGAAAAATTTTTCAATAAGTTCTGAACTCCATTGTTTTCTCAAACTTGACGGCACAATAAGTAAAATTTTTCTTTTTTTCTCAGCCCATTTTTGAGAAAGAACAATTCCTGCTTCAATAGTTTTTCCCAGCCCAACTTCATCAGCAAGTATAGCTCCTTTAGAAAGAGGCGATCGAAAAGCGAATAGCGCTGCATTTATTTGATGTGGATTGAGATCAACTTGAGCATTAGACAGAGTAGAAGTTAATTTTTCTAGATTATTAGACGAAGATCGTTTTGTAAGTTCATATGCAAAATATTTTGCATGGTATGGCGTCATATTTGTTACCCCTAATAAATTACTTTCTACAAAATCCTTAAATATCGTAACTTAATCACCTAATCTTTAATCAAAAAATGTATTACTTTTTTATAAACTCATTCACACAACCAATTTATAATACGGCATAAATTTCACTTTTGTGCCTTCTATATCCATTTCCTCTTCGAAACTTTTATTAACAATCAATAACTCCTTCGGTTTGTATTCCGAGATATAACTCTTTATAGATTTGCTAATTTCAGTTTTTTTAATATCTTTAAATTTAACTTCAATTGGAGTTGTATCCACACCAGAGGTTAAGATAAAATCCATTTCGGCACCGCCTTTTGTCCTCCAATAACTTAATTTTGTTTTTCCTAGAGTATCATCTTGTTTCAGAAGAAGAGCTACAAGATTTTGAAATAGAAATCCGCCCTCCAGCATTAGATTAAACGAATTAAACCTGTTTAATGCATAATTTCTTAGACCCAAATCATTAAAATAATAAATTGGCGTTTTTGTTAATTCTTTTCTTACATTTTTGAAAAAAGGTGCGGTCTTTTTTAAAATAAATGTCTTCTTTAAATACCAAACATAATTATTAACAGTCTCAATATCTAAATTTAAAGTTGAGGAGAGTTCGCTATGAACCGTCATCTGCCCTATCTGACTCGCAAGAATCGTTACTAAATTTGTAAAAGATTCAGATTTTTGTACATTAAGCAAATCTCTAATATCTTTTTCAATATAGCTTGTATAAATTTCCTGAATTGTTCTAGTTTTATCTTCCAAAGTCTCTGCTGTAATAACTCTAGGATATCCTCCAAATTGAAGATATTTATTCAATAGCTGTTCTGGACGAATTTTGTCGTTTTTGAAAAAGTCTAATAATTTATTTTCAAATTCATAATTTGTTTCATAATTAACAAACTCTTTAAAAGATATTGTGTTGACTTCAAAAATTCTTTTTCTACCAGCTAACGATTCATGAATTTTTTCCTTTAGCTCAATACTACCTGAACCAGAAACAATAAATTTATATGGCAAATTTTCATCATACAGCCCTTTTAAAAACAAACCAGTATTTTCTTTTCTTTGTATTTCATCAATAAAAACATAAGCCTTTTTATTATCAAAGCGTAGCTTAAGATAATTTAACAACGTAATCTGATCTTCAAAATATGGCTTATCTGCATCTCGATCCAGATTTAGAAGAATAGTTTCCTCCCCTTTATTATCCAGCTCCTCTTTCAAAGTCGCCATTAACGTAGTCTTGCCAGCCTGCCTTGGGCCAACAATCATAGTAATTTCCTTTTGTAATAAGTGTTCCCTAAGTTGTGTGAGAATGTCTCTTTTTATCATAACCGTATTATATCATGGTATTTCTGGGGGTCAACCCCTATTTTATGGTCGACAAAATACGGATCCGCCTTTTTTCTGTAATAAAGACTCAATTGAAATATTTAAAATTATGGGACTAATTCTATTTGCTTTTAATACTTTTGTATCCGAATTCTTTATCCTGTTCTTCAATGTCTAAATACCAAAGGAAAAGAGGGGCACAAATAACATCATCCGTTTCTGATGACATTTGCTTTAATAGCAGTGGATATCCAAATGCAAAAGATTTTGTACCAAATTCATTCTCTTCTTCTTTTTGTAATGCAGACAAATAATCGAGCTTTTTTCGAATATCTCGAAGTATCTTCAATACTGTGAGTTCTAACTCAGTACCCTTTTCGATTTTATCATTAAACAAATCTTCTCCCTTTTTCTTTTGTTTATTAGTAAACGAAAGTATTTTTGAATCAATATCTTTAAACGAGACTTTAAAAGTAAAATTAGATTCTGAAAGTAATTTACTTAAAAATTCTTTTGATGAATTAGGTATAAGACTATTCAAAGAAATCAAATCTAATTTATCTCTTGACTTACCTATGGACGCATTAAGATGTACAAACCTCTTATTGCCGCCCTGAAGTTTATCCAATAGCTTCTTTTGCAAATCAATTAAACTTTTATTCATTAGATTAATAATAAAAAAAATAATTTTTACTTTTAATAGTATTATAAATTACTTTGTATAAAAGTCTTAAACAGAGTAACATTAAAAACACCTTTATTTAAAACTCATCTTCGACACTAATAATAAGTTTTCTAATAGTTTACTTTTCCCCAATCCTTATAAAATATCGAATTTATCTTTCTTTTTAGATTTTAATAATATCTCTAATTGACCTATTTGTCATTACTTTATAAAAATTTAGTTAAGCAAAAATAATATTTTTAATTCTCTATTTATATCAAATCCTCCAGCTTGCTTCTTATAATCAATCTCTTATCCTGAATTACTTGTGTTTTTGGATCGAACTTATCGGCTGTAGATCGAATTAATTTAGTTTCTATATTTTTCAGCGTAATTATATTTCTATTTCGGGTCAAATAATCCTGTATTTTTTCATAAAATAATCCAGCATATTCATAATCCAGTGCTGAAAGTTCGGTTTTCTCACCGACTATTATTTTTGCATCTACTTCAGATTTTCTATAATTAGCATCAATAGCAATATCTTTAAAAACAAAAAAATTCTCAGAAAGTCTGAACGAAAACCGAACCTGAACCTTTTTATCTTCTTCTGTATTAAAATAGAAATAAAAATTATGTACTTTATTATCGAAATCAATGGTAAAATTTACTTCAACAAGATCTGTAACAGTATAAAGTTCATAACTATTTCTAGCATTCGCAAAAATATTTCTCCAGTTTTTAAACCATATATCTAGATCATTTGTATTATAAAACAATGGATTCAAATCTACTTTAAGAGCAGCATCGTCAATATTCAAGACTCTTTGAGTTACTCTATCAAAAAGTTCTATCGGATTTTCAAAATTTAGACCTTTTTCCTTTAGATATTCTAGATTTGGAATAATTTTCTTCTTCATATACCAAATAATGTCATAAATATCTCTTCCTTTATATGTAGCATCCACTCCCCTATTGTTTCTTTTAATTCTCAGCATGACAGCCGCAACCTTGCTTGCCATCATGGTACTAATTGGATAAGTTCGTATTGAAAAAGTGTAATTATCTTTTGTTACTGGTATTAATTCTTGTTCAAATTTCGGCATAGTAGGAAAGAGATTTACATCAAACCTCAACTTCAAAGTTGTCCACGGAACACCAGTTTCGAGACCTTTTAATATTTCATTAAAATTTAATTTCAAAAGATCAGTATCATTTCCTTCTCTCTCATTGATTGATATTTGCAAGTTATTATAACCAAATTCAGATTCAAAATATTTTATAATCGAGTTACTCAATTCCTCAAAATCTATTTTTTCTGAGGTTTGAAAATCCAAATCCTCTGACATCCTATCAAGCCCATAACATATTCTAAGCAAAGTACCTCCATACATAACTAAACTAGAGTATTTTCTATTATTATAAATAAAATTCAAAACATAATACTGAAGGTGTTCTTTTACTGCATTAATAATAACCTCTCCTCTATATCCCTTACTCTTCAAATCAATTATTAAATTTTTAATATTGATGGTAAGAATGTCGTTCATATTAATATTTCCTGTGATGTAAATTGCGAAACCATATCTTTTAATTTTTTCTTATCATTCTCAGTAAGATTTTCTGTATCAATTCTCATATCTTCTAAAATATTTTTATCGAAATCATCTCGAAACAAATTAGTTCTATAATATAAAATATCAAAAACAGCCTTATACGGCTTTGCTATCTGAAACTCAAAATCACTTTTTATCGTTTCAAAGTCCATAAAAAATCTTGGACTTATCGAACTGTATTTAAAAACTCCGAACCTATTACTGTATTCTCTTGTTACCTTGGAAGTTATTGAAGTTTTAACTACATTCACAGCCTCTGTATACATTTCATAATACTGCAATGCACTCTCTAGACTAACGTACGAGGGAGTTCGAAGTCTATTTGCTAAGAAGAAGACATAACTGATATTCGATACATGCTTATCATAATAAGATTTGGTTACAAAAAAGTTACGCCTTAGCTGAACCAACTCACCTCTTTTAATACCTTTCGTTATGTAAGAATCGGTCGTGTGTTTCGATAAGCCAAATTTGGAGGCTATCTGTTCCACACTCCCTTTAGTAAAGTAAGGCGATTCGCTTAGTTGTTCGAATATTATTGTTTTATACCCCATATCAATCGTTTCAGATATATTATATTAACATACTTGTTCTGAAACATCTATCGATTTGATTAAAGGCAGACCAATGGATTATTCTTGTACAATCTACAAATATTATGAAATTAGATATTGGAAGCCTTCTATTGTCTTTTTATCAGGATAATAAATTCTGAAATAGGCTCAAAATAGTCATTGGACCTACTCCACCAGGAACTGGAGAAACTGCATAAACAATATCTTTAACATCTTCGAAATCCACATCACCTACAATTTTGCCATCAACACCAGTTATTCCGACATCCACTACTATAGCACCTGGCTTAACAAAATTTTTATTTATCTTCAAAGGACATCCGCATGCAGATAAAATAATGTCTGCATCTAGACATTTCTTTTGTAAATCAATAGTATGACTGTGTGCAATCGTTACAGTTGCGTTTTTTTTGGTTAATAAGACAGACAACGGAAGTCCAACTAGCTGAGATCTACCTATGACAACAGCATTTTTGCATTCCAGTTCTATTCCATAATTTTCTAATAATGTAATTACACCTTTGGGTGTTGCGGGAAGTTTAGCCGTAGGATCATCTTTGATAAGTTTTCCATTATTAATAACGCCCAAACCATCAATATCTTTTTCTGGTAATATTGAATTTAGTAATTTCATTTTGTCTAAATTCTGCGGCAATGGCAACTGAACAACGACTCCTCCTATCGAATCATCCTTGTTACAAAAGTCTATGAGATTGAGTAATGCCTCTTCTGAAATATCGTTTTCAAATTTGTGATGCTGAACGACAACACCTATATTTTTTCCAAATTTAATTTTACCTTTTATATATGTATTTGATGCTGGATTATCTCCGACTTGAATTATCACCATAGAAGGCACTTTTTGCATTTGAGAAACCCTTTCTTTCAGTTCCTGCATTAATTGTATTTGAAGTTTTTTTCCGTCCAGTAATATCATATTTTATTTTTTTGGATTTAAATTTTGCACAGTGCTACTCCATTGATCTGTTTGAAGCCAATCTCGTAAGAAAGGAACTCCACCAATTATGCTCAAAAACCATACGATAAGGGCAAAAACGACTGTAACGCCCACCGTCGCGCCTAAACCTGTAAATATTCCAGCTATAAAAGACCTTTTTATCAGATGTGGATAAGATAATACAGCCTTATCCAACATAGATGCAAGAACTTCTAGCTTCTGCTCTGCTGTTTTGTGACTCCAATCAGCTGGTGTATTTTTATTTTTTACTTTAGAAATATTATCAACAACTTTCTTCGTGCTGCTCTGTATTTTTTTTGAATCTAATTTCATTGCAGAATAATTAATATACCATTATATGTTTTCGTGAAGAAATATCAATTAAAAATTTTCAGCGATTTTTTTTACATTCTTTTTGAAAAAGAAATAACCAGCAGTTGCAAATAGAATTGAAGCTATTGCCCAATAAAATAATAACAATGGTCTAGTAATTCTATCGTACATAAAAGCTTCTCTAGATATCTGAAGGAAGACAGACACAGGGTTCATTTCTCCCACAACGAAATTTATAGCACTAGAAATAAATGAATTACCAGCCTTGTTTCTAATAGTTTCAAGATCATAAAAAACAGGTGTCAACCAAAATATTAATTGAAGACATAATTCCCAAATACTGCCAATGTCTCTCAATTTAACATGCCATATGCTCGTAAATAACGCAAAGCCAAACATAAATATGAATAAAATAGCATATGCCAAAACGAACCATAATAAGCTGAATAATCCAGGTACTCTACCAAAAAATATTATCGCTATAATGAAATATATGGATAAATTTATTACAAAATTTATCAAAGGCAAAAGCATTGATGAAATAATCACTATGTATCTTGGGAAATTTACTTTCAAAATCAAACTTTGTTTATTTAACAAAGCATTTATCCCAGTCATTGTAGCTTCGTTAAAATGACCAGAAATTATGGTTCCCAAAAGAAGATATAGCGGATAATACTGCATTCCAGCATTTGGAAAGACTCGACTCATTACTAGAAACAAGATTAAAAAGATGACTAATGGTTTAACCAATACCCAAACAAAACCTAGAACAGAATTATTGTATTTTAATTTAAACTCAGTTTTGACAAACTGCCATATTAAATCTCTCGTATTTTGTGAAAAAACTGTCTTAAACATTAAAAATATATTAAACTTATGAATTATAGCATGAAAGAAATGCCAGAGTTATATAAAAAACAAAATAAAATTAGTCCTCTAATAATATTGCTAGGCATTGTTTTATTGGCATTAATAGGCTTTTTTGGATATAAAATAATTAAAGGAAACACACCCCAAATTATAGAAAATAGAAATTACATAACCATAAATTCAGGAAATAAAAACAGCACGGTATATGTAGAAATTGCGAAAACAGCTGAGGAACACGAAATTGGTTTAATGAATAGGAAATCGATGAAACAAGACGAAGGAATGTTATTTATATTTAATGATGTAAACATTAGATATTTCTGGATGAAAGATACATATATACCTCTTGATATGATCTTTTTTGACGACAAGGGCAATGTTGTAAATATAGTACATAATGCAGAACCATGCGTAGACAAAGGAGATAACTGTCAAACATACAATTCTGTTTTACCTGCCAAATACGTGCTCGAAGTCAATGCCAACTGGGCAAAACTAAACCTACCAATCACTAACGGCACAAAGCTAGATCTGACGAAGATAAATTAAATATTTTTATTGTTATAACATTGTTGTCGTTGTCTTTCCTTTGTTGTCTTCCCCTTGTTGTCTTTCCTTTGTTGTCTTCCCCTTGTTGTCTTTCCTTTGTTGTCTTCCCCTTGTTGTCTTTCCCTTGTTGTCTTTCCCTTGTTGTCATCCCAGCGAAAGCTGGGATCCAGTATTTCTGAATAATTCGTTTGTTTATTCAACACTTTCTGACCGGTACCCTATAAACTAGACAATAATTCTATAGAATAGAAAAAATAGTT
>JBAXGO010000016.1:0-22288 GCA_037139335.1 bacterium | reverse complement strand
ACATTCCCTTCGACAAAGCCTGTACTGAGCTTGCCGAAGTGCTCAGGGTGACATTCCCTTCGACAAAGCCTGTACTGAGCTTGCCGAAGTGCTCAGGGTGACATTCCCTTCGACAAAGCCTGTACTGAAAAAAAAGGGAACACTTACGTGCTCCCTTTACAAAATAGGTATTATTACATACCCATTCCCATACCACCCATTCCTCCCATTCCTCCCATTCCTCCCATGTCACCCATACCTGGATTGGAATCTTTTTCATTATCTTCTTTGACTTCAACAATAACATGCCAAACTGCTTCCAATGTACTGGCTGCTGATGCTGCTGATTCAATAGCAATTCTTACAACTTTGGCAGGATCTATAATTCCAGCTTTAATCATATCAATATTTGCTTCGCCAGTTAATGAATTATAACCAACTCCATTTCCAGATTCGGCTACAATTTTGTCAGGTGCATCAACATTTGCATTTCTCAAAATTGTTAATGCAGGTTCTCGTAAAGCTTTTACTAATATGTCCACACCATATTGTTTGTCACCATCTAATTTAAATTTAGACAATTGTGATGCGACATCCAAATATGCTACACCACCACCAGCTACGATACCTTCAGATAATGCAGCTCTGGTCGAATGAAGTGCGTCATCGATTCTGTCCTTCAATTCCTTCATTTCCACTTCAGTAGATGCTCCTACTTTAATAACAGCAACACCACCGGTTAATTTACCAAGTCTTTCTAATAATTTATCTTTGTCGTAGTCGGAATTTGTATTATCAATCTGTCCTTTGATTTGTGAAACTCTTGCATCAATACTTTTCTTATCTCCTTTGCCTTCTACAAATGTTGTGTCATCTTTGGTTGATACAACTCTGCCACATTTACCGAAGTCTTCTGTCGTTACACTCTCAAAAGTTCTACCCAATTCTTCTGATATAACAGTTGCACCAGTCATTACGGCAATGTCCTGTAGCATTTCTTTTCTTCTATCACCGAATCCAGGAGCTTTCACTGCTAGAATATTTAATGCACCTCTAAGTTTATTTAAAACTAAAGTTGCAAGTGCTTCACTATCAACATCTTCTGCAATAAGAACTATATTTTTCTTACCAGTGCCTTGAACCATTTTTTCCAAAATAGCTACTAATTCTTTGCCACTTGAAATTTTCTTATCTGTAATAAAAATATATGCATCCTCGATAATTGCTTCCATCCTATCTGTATCAGTTACAAAGTATGATGAAATGTAACCTCTATCTATTTGCAAACCTGTAACCTCTTCATAAGAAAACTGTTCTAATGATTGAGATTCTTCAACAGTAATTACACCTTCAGCACCTACTTTTGCTAATACTTCAGCAATTTTTGAACCAATTTTTTCATCATTATTTGCACTTATAGTAGCAACATTTGTTAATTTATCTAAATCTTTAGTGGAAATAGAAACAGCCATTTTTTCAATAATGCTTACTGCTTCTTTTACAGCAAGTGAAATACCTCTGCTAATTTCTGAAACATTAGCCCCTGCTGTCACATATCTTTGTGAAGCTTCGTAAATTGCTTGTGTTAAAACAGTTGCTGATGTTGTACCGTCACCAGCTACATCGGCTGTTTTTGAAGCAACTTGCTTAATAATTTCTGCACCAATATTTTCTGCTGGATCAGCAAAAGTTATCGCTTTGGCTACTGTTACACCATCTTTTGTTATTGTTGGTGCACCAAATGAATTTGTAATCGCGACTAATTTGCCTTTGGGACCTAATGTAGATGTAACTGCAGATGCGGCATTGTTTAACCCTTTTTTTATCTTTGCTCTTGCGGCATCTCCTGATATTACAATTTTTGCCATAATATTTTATTAATAAATAAGATTTAGTCTTCAAATATTGCCATGATATCTCGTTCTTCAAGAAGGATATATTTTACTCCTTCCCATTCAATCTCATCACCAGTATATTTTTTGAATAAAACTCTCATTCCGTCTTTAACATTGAAAGGTATTTTATTGCCTTCATCGTCTACTCTTTCTAGACCAACTCTTATAACAGTACCAACCTGAGGTTTGTCTGATGATGAGCTGGAATCTGCTAAATACAAGCCACTGGCGGTAACTTTTTGCTTTTCTTCTGGCAATATTACAATTCTTCCATTGATAGGTAGAACTGGTATATTGTTTCCTTTGTCTTTTGAACTCATAAAATTATGTTTAAAATTTAATGACAGCAGATTTTTACCACAGACTATAAAATTTAGCAAGTTTTTGCCCCGTCTGCTAATTGTCCCCCGTGATGTATAATACAATAGTATGCGAATGGTAATAAAATGAGTTATACTAATTTACGTAAAACGTACTGGAAAATTTTAATAAAATTTTATACATTTAAAATTAAAGTGTAATCAATAACATCTATGAGAGTTACAAAAAACCAATTTGATAAAGCTACAGAAAGACAAAGAGCAATTAACACGCTATATAGAAATAGGAAGTCTAGAGAATTTTATAAATTTGCAATGTTAAAAAAAATATTTGGCGAATCTAAAGGCGATTCCAAAAAGCTGGGAAAAAGAAAGCCACGAAATCCATATATTATACTTTTAAAACGTATTGCAATTGTTGCAAGTTTTGTATTTCTTTTAGCAATATTATCTGGCTGTATAGTTGCTGCTTCATACGTTGCTGAAGTATCAAAAAGCCTTACGACATATAATCCAAACGATCCTTTCAGTGCTATTAGTAATATTGGTGATTCAATAATATATTCATCAGATAATGTTGAATTAAAAAGAATCTCTGGAAATGAAAGTAGGGAATTTATAAAAATTGAAGATGTACCAGATTATGTAAGAGCCGCATTTGTCGCTGCTGAAGATAAAACATTTTTTCAGAATAAAGGTGTTGATCCACTGGGTGTTGTTAGAGCCTTCATTAATACTGTAATTAAAAAAGAAGGTACACAAGGTGGTAGTACCATAACGCAACAAGTTGTAAAAGTTAATATGGTTGGTGATAAACAGAATATAGAAAGAAAGGTTAAAGAAATGATTTTATCAGTTCAAATTACTAAAAAATTTAGTAAAAATGAAATTCTACAGTTATATATAAATTCAATCCCTTTTGGAGGTACTATTACAGGTATTAAAAGAGCTGCCAAAGTGTATTTCAACAAAGATGTGAAAGATTTAACATATGCAGAAGCTGCACTGCTAGCTGGTATTCCTCAATCTCCATCCACATTTGCACCAACTTTAGAAAACGATCCTAGTAATCAACAAAAACAGCCTGATGGGACGATGATTCCATTGAATAGAATTAGAGAAAAATATGTTTTGGATAACATGTATGAAATTGCTGATACTTTAAATAAAGATCAGGGATATAAATTAGATCAGCAAAAAATTAAAGAAGCTAAAGATGAAACTATTACATATAATTTTGCAAAAAACGAATCTAAAGCTCCACATTTTGTTCAAGTCGTGAATCAAGAATTAAAAAAACTACTAAAGGCAAAATACCCCGAGAAAACAGATAGTGATATAGATGGTATGATTAATTCTGGTGGTTTGAGAGTTTATACAACTTTGGATTGGGAAATGCAGGCTAAAGCTGAGGAAGATACATCAAAAATAGATAATACCACTGATAAATGGCCTGGATTCAACAAAACACTTTGGGATTTATTTGGTGCAAAAAACGCTGCATTAATTTCTGTTAGTCCAAAAACTGGTGGTGTATATGCATATGTTGGTTCAGCAGGTTTTGATAGAAATGAAGGTGAATTAATCAATGGACAAGTTGATATTATTCAAAGCGGCGTGCATATGGGCTCTTCTATGAAGGTTGCTAATTATATGAATGCATTTATTCAAAAAGGTGCTGGTCCTGAATCCACTGTTGCAAATATCAATGGTTTAAAAATTTATCCAGACTATGCGCCAAAAAACTATTCGGTAGTAAATAGACAAACTCCATCAATGCCAATTAGAGAAGCGCTAAATCAATCTCTAAACATACCTGCAACACAGTCAATGCTGATTGGTGGTGTCGATAATTATGCAGAATTAGTGGGGAAAATGGGGTATACAGATGCGGAAGTGGCTAGAGTTAAAGAAATGGGTGTTCAATCGACATTAGGTTCGCCAGAAATTACACCATGGAGTCATGCTCAATTATTTCAAGTCGTTGCAAATGGTGGAGTGAGAAAAGATTTGTATACTATTAATAAAATTACTGATAAAGACGGCAATTTGATATTTCAAAAAACGGATGATCCAGGTGTAAGAGTAGTTGATGAAAAATATACATATTTAATGTACGATATTTTGAAAGACTACACTACACTTTCATATGTTAATAACGGAAGACGTGAGGGTGTAAGACCTTTTGGATATGATTGTGCTGGTAAAACAGGTACTTATGCAGCTGATGATTCCATTAGCGGCTCTTCTAGTCAAATCGTATTTTGGGGCTTCTGTCCAGATTTAGTTACAGGTATGTGGGCAGGTAATAATACGCTTAAAGTTTCATTAAATAAGTATGCCGTCGGTGAAAATTTAGGACAGACATTGTGGACTGATTATATGAAAAGTGTACTGCCGAAATTTCCAAAAAATAAATTTGTAAGACCTGCAGGGGTTGTTACTGCTAGCATTTGTATAGATACTGGTTTAATTGCTACAAATGAAACACAATGTGAAAAAGGATCAGGACTTTTTGCTCAAGGTAATTTGCCAAAAGTAGATGATAATCATAAAAAATTAAGAGTCACCGATTGTAATGGAACCTTGAAATTAGCAGGACCAGCAGATGAATTGGCAGGTAAAGCTTATGATAAGGAATTTGTGAAATATGAAACCTTAACTGGTAGTGCATTAATTCAAAAGCAAATTGATGCATATGTGGTTGAAAAAATGGGACTTCCTTTGGAGCCAACTGAAACTTGTAATGATCCTAGAACAGCAGACGGTTCTATTTTAACCAAGATAACATCTCCAGCAAATGGTACACAATTTAGTGCTGGTGATACTATACAATTGACATCTAGTACTATTGGAACAAATGGAAGCATAAAATATACATTTTATACTTCATTTATTACTGAAGTCAAAACATCACCATATACTGCATCTTATTTAATACCAGCTGGTACATTACCAGGTACCTATGCTATTAAGGCTGTATATACAGATGCGAGCGGAAAAACTGGACAGGATATTATTAATGTAATTGTCAAAGCTGCTTATGATATTACTATTACTGCGCCTGTTAATAATGCTTCTATAGCACATTCAAAAGTTCATATAGCAACAACAATAACGGATCCAAATAATCAAGTCACTACAGTTAAATTCTTTGCAAGCAAAAACGGAGGTGCTACTTATCAGATAGGTAGTACTATTACAAAATCAGGAAATACTCCTTTTTTTGATTGGGATCTTACAACAGTTACCTCGGTTGGAACTTATGTTGTGTATGCTGAAGTTTATACATCAGCTGCGGGTGCCAATCCAGTGCAGTCTAGTAAGATTACCTTTTTCATTACATAATAATTATAATAAATATAAATAATTAACTGAAAAAAATGCTGCCTACTAAACCAAAACCTGTTGTACTTGTTGTTGTTGATGGATATGGAATGGCTCCTCCGTCCAGAGGTAATGCTATTACAAATGCAAAAACGCCGACAATGGACAAGTTATGGAAAACATATACGCATGGGTATTTATATGCATCTGGTTCTCATGTTGGTTTGCCTCATGGAATTATGGGGAATAGTGAAGTTGGTCATGTAAATATTGGTGCTGGGTATGTCGTTTTTCAATATCTCCCTAGAATTAATAATTCAATAATTAATCAATCTTTTTATAATAATAAGGCATTTGAAAATGCTGTAGAACATATTAGTAAAACAAATGGTAATTTACATTTGATTGGATTGGTTTCTACAGGAGAAGTACATGCTAGTTTAGAGCATTTATTTTCATTGTTAAAGTTTGCGCAGATGCATAAATTGAAGGATAGGGTTTTTATTCATTGCATAACTGATGGAAGAGATAGCGGTGTAAATGATTTCAGAAATTATCTTATTCAAATTCAGGAAGAATGTAAGAGGAGAGGAGTTGGAAAAATTGCTTCTATAGTAGGCAGATATTATGCTATGGATAGAAATGATAAATGGGATCGAACAAAAATGGCTTATGACTTATTTACTCAGGGTTCACAAGTCACATTTGATGATCCGAAAAAAGCTATAGAGGCTGCTTATGCCAAAGGTGAAACGGATGAATTTATTACTCCAATATCTATTGTTAAAGGTGATAATAAAATTGTCGTAAAAGATAATGACTCAGTGATATTTTTCAACTTTAGAGAAGATAGGGCAACACAAATATCAAAGGCTTTTGCTCAAAGTGAATTTATGGAATTTGAAAGAGCAGTTGTTCCACAAAATATTCATTTTGTAACAATGACGATGTACGATAAAAGTATTAATGCTGATGTTGCTTTTTTACCAGAAAATGTAGTCTCACCACTAGGTAAAGTTATTGAAGAAGCGGGGTTAACGCAATTACGCTTGGCTGAAACCGAAAAATACGCACATGTTACCTATTTCTTTGATGGTGGAAAAAGAGTTCTTTTCAAAGGTGAAGATCGGCAAATCATCAGTTCACCCAAAGTTGCTACATACGATATGATGCCGGAAATGAGTTCGTACAAGATTACAGATTTCATGATAGATCGGTTAAATATGAACATATATGACTTTATATTAATGAATTTTGCCAATCCGGATATGGTCGGTCATACAGGTAATTTGGATGCAGCAATCAAAGCTGTTGAGGTAATTGATGAATGTATGGATAGAATTTATAAAAAAGTTCTAGAAATGGGCGGTGCGCTAATAATCACTGGTGATCATGGCAATTGCGAAGTTATGATTGATTTGCAAACTGGTATGCCAAATACTGAACACACTACCAATCCTGTTCCTTTTATATATGTTAGTAAAGATGCCAAACCTGTTGAGCTTCAATTTGGCAGATTAGCAGATATAGCGCCTACAATTTGTAATCTTATGAAACTTCAGGTGCCACAAAATATGACTGGAAGAAATTTATTGGCTGGCATATGAAATTTAGGTTCAAAATAATCGATTCGGTTAAAGAAAATAAAATAATCGGCGTATTTGGCGATTGTTTCAAAGTTCGCTTGCGCACTGATCTTTACTATAATTCTGATGGTAAAAAAACAGCATTTATTGAATTTATTGCATTTGAACTAGGGATAGAACCCGATTTAATTATTCTAATATCATTTAACAATTTTAAAAATATCATAGAGCTAGAATTACCAGATCTTTCGTATGAAATAATTATGAGTCTGGTGAATTAGAATTTTGTTTAATTCGATTAGATATTGAAAAACTTTTCGAAATAAAAAGTAATATAAAAAATTACGCGTTTTGCAATATGTATTTATACATGTCTATCAGAGGTCTTTCTCCGTTATACAAAACAAATTTGTCAAACCATGGCTTGGAATTCATTTCGATCATTGAAAGATTTCCATCTCTATCTACAGCAATATCAAATCCGCAAAACTTTAAATCAAATTTATCAAATAATGGAGATAAAAATGATTCAAGTTTCAATGTAAATTCATCATTATTTACCCTGTGAGCGTGCATGTTTTCGTAACTTGTATCATTAGAACGTACATTCCGCATTTTAAAAGTACTCTTTTCGTAAACAAGTAAAACTTTTTTTTCAAATGTTATTACCCTATATTCCATCACAATATTTACAAAATCCTGTGCTAGAAGTAAATAATCATAATCTTTTGATTTTTGATTAAATATTGTTTCTATTGCTGTTAATATTTCATGTTCATTTCGGCATAAGAATACATTTGTGCTGAAAGATCCATTATTTTTTTTAACGATTAGTGGTAACGAAAACTTTGATAATATATCATTTTTTATATCGTCAAATGATTGAAATTTTACATATTGTAAATTTTTTTTATTAATAAATGGATCTATATAACCAATCGATTCTGGCATATTAATTTCTTTGTGCAAAAGCTGATATGTAAAATCCTTATCTGTACAAATTTTTGAATCAATTTCCGAATTGAATGGTGTAATTGTATTTATGAAATATTTGCTTTGTCCTTTAATGTTTAATGATAAAAAATTTTTATTATCATCTATAAATTTATAAGGAATCTCTAACTCATCACATGCCTGAGCCAAACACTTAATATTAATAAACATAATATAAAAAAATTATCTAACGTTAATTTCCATTAATTTTGCTACTCTATCTGCTGTTTTGGGATGTGTCGAAAATAATGAAGAAATATTTTGTCCTGCAAATGGATTACCAATGTATAATGACGCAACAGCAGGATTAACATTCATTGGGATCTGATGTGCAGCATTGTCAATTTTTATTAATGCATTCGCGAGATCTCTTGGTCTGCCAGTAAATTCTGCACCTGTTGCATCTGCTACGAATTCTCTAGATCTTGAAATCGCCATTTGGATCATCATTGCTGCAATTGGTGCAATTATTATTAATAAAATAGAAGCAATAGGATTGCGGTCTTCATTATCTCCACCTCCGAAAAATAAGCCTATATTTGCAATATTTGAAATAGCACTTGCGAATACTGCCGCAACTGTAGCAATTAAAACATCATAGTTTTTTACATGACTCAATTCGTGTGCTATTACACCGCGTAATTCATCTCGATTTAGCATACTGACGATTCCTTGAGTCAGACATACTGCTGAATGTTTGGGATTTCTACCCGTAGCAAATGCATTTGGTTGCATCTCAGGAGACATATAAACTCTAGGCATGGGAATATTCATCTTCTGTGTCAATTCTCTAATGTCGGAATATATTTCTGGAGCCTGTGATTCATCCAATGGTTGTGCACCTGACATAGATAGGGCGATTTTATCACTAAACCAGTATGAAGTTAGGTTCATGACAAGTGATATAACAAAGAAAATTATTGCTCCAGTTCTACCCATTACCAAGTAACCGATAGCAACCAAGAGTGCTGATAAAACACCGAATAATAGGGCTATTTTGAAATAACTAACCGATCTTTTCATATAAAATAATTAATATATAATCGGAGATCAGTGTTTTATATTATAATCCCGTAAGGAAATATTTTAGCACAAAAGTGTAAAGATTGCTAAAAATTATTTATTATGTGGCTCAAATTTAATTCATATATGAATTAAATGTGTATTCTGCTTGATCTAATATTCTGCTTAAATTATTTAACTCACTTTCAACAATAAATCTTTGATCAAAATCATCATTACTAATGAAATTATTAATTTCAGACTTATAAATATCATATAATTCGCCAAAATAATATCTGTTACCAACTAAAACATTAGAAGTATTTCTAAATAATTTATAAACTTTTGATTGTATAACCTTTTTTAAAACTGTATTTTTGATATTTGGAAATAGTGGTATAAGTGTAAGTAAATATTGGGTAATTGCTTTATAAGATCTTTCGCTTTTTTGAATACTATCGACAGGTATAGTTTTAATGTCATATTCAATTATTAATTGATTATTATTTATACCAATAGAGGCAAATTTATCGGGTTCATCAATTGAAGTTTTGGGTTTTAATATTATAATATTTTTATCATTTAATAAATCATATATAAGGCCTCTATTCCTTAATTCTTTTTCAATAGGATATCCCTCAGCTTTTACAAACTCAATATTATTTCTTAAATTAATAAATCTATCAAAAAGAGCATTCACTTTATGAACGCTTTCTTTATTAGTTCTATTTTCAGGGGGGGGATTATTTAATGACATTTTCAATATATACTAAAGTCGACTTTACTAGACTAAGTCTGATAAAGTGATTATGATTCTACAATAACTTATTACTTATTTACAAATGAAGGTCGAATTCGATATACATCCAGTACAGGCAGACATACTTCGTGTTCTATTGTTTCAGCCTAGTGCGAGGTATTCTGATTTAAATAAAACGGAAATCACTTCAGATCATTTCAATTTTCATGTAAAAAGACTTCTGGAATTAAATTTAATTTCAAAGAATGATAAAGGTGAGTATATTCTTACAACTGTTGGTAAAGAATTCGCAAATAGATTTGATACTGATACAAATAAGCTGGAACGACAGCCTAAATTAACTTCCTTGATATGTTGCACAAGAGTTGAGAATGGTAAAAGATTTTATCTAGTACAGAAAAGACTAAAACAGCCATATTATGGATATATTGGATTTATGGGAGGTAAAGCTAGATGGGGCGAAACACATCTGGAATTCTGCCGACGCGAGATGCTGGAAGAAAGCGGTTACGACGGGGATATTTCGCTAATGGGATTTAAGCATAAAATGGATTATGACCAAAACAATATATTACTAGAGGATAAATATTATTTGGTTTTCAAGGTCGAAAATGTAAGAGGTGATTTTATTGAAAGATTTGAAGGAGGCGAGAATATATGGATGGAAAAAGAGGATATTTATAAAATGGATAATTTATTTGATGGTATCGATGAAACGCTCTCCATAGCTGAAGGAAACGTACTCAACTTTATTGAGAAAAAATATAATGTTAAGGGGTATTAATTCCTAAGGCTTTATTAATTTTTTTTATAAAAATTTCAGTTTTATTTAAAATATCAGTTGGGGGGACTTGAGCAAATTCCCCTATAGAAGTAGTCACTCTTTTTTTATTGAATTGTAATGTTGTATCTGTAAAAATGACTATGTCTTCCTGTCTAATAGGATAGTCAACTGTAAAAGTAAAATCTGTGTTATCAGACCATGTCTCTTGGCCCATTACAGCTTCTAATTTATCGTTTTCGTCAGTTGTTAGAATTAGTGTTGAATTACCGAGTTCTCCAACAGTAGATTGCTCAAAATGTAATAATTTATCACTAGAACTTATAAATAAAGATTCATCTCTAATATAAGATGGTCGGTTTTTTTTCTCTACAATATTTCTTTCTCTAAATCTATAAGATCCGTCGCTACTTTCGGTTATGATAATATTTGCTTTCTTTAAATCATTTTTAAATTTTTTAAAATCATTTTTATTATTTTTTATGAATAATATAGCTGTTCTAAACGATTCGTTTAATAAACGTATTCTTTCGGATGGGGATATGTAATTTTCATTATCCGATCCAAAAAGATTATCTTGTTGTGTTTCCATCAAAAATTTATAAACATCATCATTACTCATATCGTTGAACTTTAGAATATCTCCTTTTCGAGTCAAGTCATTAGAATAAATTTTAATGTGATATTATACTCAGTAAATATTTTTTAGCAATACTTATTATGGAGTACGAGAGACCACCTATTTCTCAACCAATTCCTGAAGATGCGGTAAAAGTCTTTTCTGGTGTTATATTTGATGTGTACCAATGGCAGCAGCTTCAGTTCGATGGAACTTATGCTACTTTTGAAAAAATAAAAAGAAATGATGTTGCTTTAGTTATTCCAATTATGGATAGATGGAACTATCTTGATTAGTACACAGGAACAGCCAGGTAAACAACCATACATTGGTTTACTTGGTGGAATGCTTGAAAATAGAGAAGATTTTATTGAAGGGGCTAAAAGAGAATTACTAGAAGAATCAGGATATACTTTTAAAACCTATGAAATCTTAATGGCGGAAAGACCTGTGTCAAAAATGGATTTTGTTTTACATATTCTTATTGTTAAAGATTGTAAAAAAATAGCAGAACAGCATTTAGATCGTGGTGAAAAAATATAATTGAAGTATGTCACATTCGATGAATTTGTAGATTTGGTATTACAAGGGAAAATAATTAATGGTGGACTCGAAAATACATTTTTAAAAGCTAAGTTGTACCCAGAAGAAATGACAAGAATTAAAAAATTATTTTTTGAATGATTTTTTGTAAAGTAAAAAAGTATGTCATCCCACCCTTCCGCCGTATCTGTCATTCCTGCGAAAAATCTAACCTCTCTGTCCTAATGGACATCTCTCCTTATGTATAAGGAGAGAATATGAAAACAAAACAGGCTCCACTCGCGGGAGGGATTTTAGAAGATAAGTGCGTACCCATCTTGCTAGAGTGGATTTTTAAAATGATGTTAAAAATAGTTGTCACCCTGAGTACTTCGGCAGGCTCAGTACAAGCTTTATCAAAAGGCGACATTTTATTTAATTAACTCTCCAGTCAAACTCCAGTCATTGCAAGATATTATTTTGACTCTTACAAATTTGCCAATTGGAGAGTCTATTTCTTTTAACAAAGATGATATTATTACATCTTTACTGCTTTCAGTCCTGCCTACATAACCTAATTTATTCTTTTTATAAATCAAGACCTCGTATTCTTGATTTAACATTTCTTGATTTCTTACTTTAATTCCTTTACCTAAAATATCGTTCAAAATTTCTTTTCTTTTTGCTTTCACATCATTTGTAATGTTATCTTTATGAACTCGGTCTGCGACTGTGCCTTTCCTCGTAGAATATTCAGAAATAAAGGCTTGATCAAATGCTAGTTCGTTTACTACATCAACTGTAGATTGAAATTCTTCGTTACTTTCTCCACAGAAGCCAACAATAATATCTGTGGATATACCCACCCCGGGTATGCAATTTCTTATTAAATTACATTTTTCAATAAAATTTTCAATTGTGTAATGTCTATTCATTCTTTTTAAAACTGCATTATTTCCAGATTGCAGGGCGAAATGGAATTGTTTAGCTATTGAAGTATGATTTTTAACTACATCAATAAGTTTATTATCTATGTCATATGGATGAGAAGAAGTAAATCGCAACCATACTTTTTTCCCAGAATTTTCAATATATTTATCTAGTAAATTTCCAATATCGTTTATCAAATCCGCAAAATCAAGCATATTTTCTGGCATAGAAATTTTCGTTAACCTGTGAGGATCTTTAGACTCTATATATTCATTGCTATTTTTATAACCCCTCCATGAATTTACATTTTGCCCCAATAAAATAATTTCTTTTACACCTGATTTTAACGAATCATTTATTTCATCAATTATTTCTGAATAAGGTCTATAAATTTCATTACCTCTGGCAAATGGAACAATGCAATATGTGCAGAATTTATTACATCCAGTGGATATGGGAATATATCTAGTAAAATTATTATATGTTTTTGGCTTTATGGATAGATATTCTTCAGCTTTTATCTCATTCTTTACGCCAATAATATTTCCTAATTTATGAATATCTTTGATATCCACAATATAATCAAGCCATGGCATAATTCTTTTCAAATTTTTTTCGTATTTATTTTCATTTACTTCTTCAGATCTTTTTTCTCTTTTTGCCATACATCCAGTTAAAATCGTAATAATTTCCTTATTTTCTTTTAAACTTGATATTTTTTTCCCCATTCCCACAACTCGATCTTCTGCTTTTTGTCTAATAGAACACGAATTAATTATTATCAATTCAGCACTTTCAATTGAATCCGATGGAATATAGCCTAACAATTCAGCAACAGTCGCGACTCTTTCGCTATCTGAAGAATTCATCACACATCCAAAAGTTGTTATATGATAATGTTTATTCGGCATTTATTCTTAAAAAATTTAAAAAATCTAATAATTGTAACATAAAGGCAATATCATACGTAATTATATGAGTCCATAAGTGAAATATTTACATAATTTATACGTTAATAAAGATACAAACAATTTAAACATATACCAATAAAACCATATTGGAAGCCATTAAGGTTTACCTATGTATGTTTAAATGATATAATAATGTCTGCTCTAAAAATATATAATCGCACTTCCTATGCCTAGATTGAAATTAAAGAAAAAAACTGTTCGAAAAGTTTTTTTGGGATTAACTATACTCTCAATAATCGGCTTTTTAGCAATGTTTATTCCATTTATCATTTTTTATAATGGTTCTGGAACTATAAATGCAGCTCAATGTACTCCTGCTTCAAGTTTAATCCCTGGTCAGTCATATGCTGAAGCTCATGGTCAATTTTGTGGTGCGGGGACTCAACAATGTAGTGATAAAATTCCCGGCGAAAATGGAGAAATTACCTATCATTGTGCTAATAAAGGTGTTGGAAATGATACAAATTATTATGGTTGTACTACAGATCAAAATGTTGGTCAGGTAGCTCAATCTCAAAATGGAAGAAATGGAGTTTACTGTGGTTATAACAAATGTAGTCCTTTGGGGGCAAATGCAAATGATCAGAGATGGGAATGTGCAAATAGTAACACTGCTTGTATTCCATTTGCTAATCGTGGAAATGGTCTCTATTGTGGTGTTTATGCTTGTTCAGGCTTACAAAATCAATGTGGTCCAACTGGATGTATGACAGCTCAACAATGCAATCCTGCTACACCGATTCCTACAACAGCAGTTGTAAATACTCCTTCAAATCTAGCAGAAGGACAATCCTGCTCGACAAATAATCAATGTCAAAGTGGTGTGTGCCAAGTTGGCTTATGTGTTGCTCCGTGTGGTACCGCTACAAATCATGCTAGATGTATGTGTGGAACATCACTATGTATGGATTCGAGTACCGTTGCGGGTAATCCAGCTGATAGATATGCTTGTAGCATAGAAGTTGCAAATATGTGTTTGAAGAATGGTGCTGAATGTGCGCCTGGTGCTGATGGAAAATCTGTTGATTGTGATCCTGTAAGTGGAAATAGATTATCATGTTTAAGTTCAACTAATGTAAGTTCAAATATTGTTACTGGTGGTAAATGTTTTAGTACTAATCCTTCTTCATGTTCTGGAGTTCAGGCTTTATCATGTGGTGGTATGACAGGTTATTCAGTTGGTAATTACAATACATATGCAAATAAGACAGTAAGAGTCAGTATTACAAATCAAACACCTCAATATGCTTTAACTGATGGAGCAATCGTTGTTAAACTTTCTACAACTAATACAAATCAAATAGTTGGTGGAATAATTAAAGCTGGCTTAACAAATGCTGGTCAAAGTGGAGTTGGTAATATAAATTGTTTTGATCCTGCAACAATAATTAATCAAGGAAGTGAAAGGACAGGTGCGCCAAATGTTGGTGCTGTCGCTACATTAACTGGGGTTCAATGTTTCAATTCACCATTTAATATTTATATCGATAGTTTAGATTGGGAGCTAGTTTCTTTCAATTCATCAGCAATACAATGTACAGCATCACCAAGCCAAGGTGAAAGTCCAGCAAGTATTGTGGTTAGAAGAAAGCAGGTTGTAACAACAACCGTTCCTGTGACGACAACCGTTCCTGTAACGACTACTGTTCCTGTAACAACAACTGTTCCTGTAACGACTACTGTTCCTGTAACAACAACTGTTCCTGTAACAACAACTGTTCCTGTAACGACTACTGTTCCTGTAACAACAACTGTTCCTGTAACAACAACTGTTCCTGTAACGACTACGGTTCCAGTAACGACAATTACAACATCATCTGTAGTTCCATCGTCTACAGTTCCTTCATCTACAGTTCCTTCATCAATACCAGTTACGACTGCAGTTATTACTTCGACAGTACCTGTTAGTACAACCGTAGTTTCAGTAACAACGCCTGTGGTAACTACACCAGTTACAACAACTCCTGTACTTGTAAATACTGGTCAAGGAACGGTAATATTTAATTTATTGTTTGGTATCATTATCTTTTTGGTGGTTATGATAATTAAATTCTCAAGATCTGTAAGATCTGAGAATCCTGATATGGACTTGGCTGATTTCATAAAATCATTTACACAGCCTCAAATAGAGACTATAAATTTGAATAATATTGATCAGAAAAAATCTACAAAGGCATTGAAATCTATGACTCCATTGGTTTCACCAGATAAATATAAGTCAGGAAAAGTAGAAGAAATTACTAAAATTGTGAAAAGAAATTTTGGAAAGTTGTTTTAACAATTACCGTATCTAATTAAGATATTTAAACTCCCCTTATTTAAGGGGAGTTTTATTTTATTCAAGTAATGAAACTTAATTCCCTTCACATCTTTTTCATAGCAATAATATACTATTACAATGAAACTTAGCGCAGGGTTTCATTATTTATTAAATATATTATATGAAGATAAAACGTAAAGTAATGATCGGTTCGATGGCATTAGTTATTGCGGCTGCAGCAGCTACAGTAGGAGTAGTTTCTGCACAAACGCTAAATCAGAAAAACAATTCAGACCAATTAATTACACGTATTGCTGAAATATCTGGCGTTGATAAAACAAAATTAACAGATGCAATAAAGCAAGCTGAAAGTGAAAAAATAGATCAAGATGTAAAAGATGGAAAAATAACTCAAACTGAAGCCGATAAAATAAAAGCTGATATTGCTAGTGGTAGTGTTAGAATAGGCGGTGGAATGGGTGAAGGTCGAGGAATGATGGGAAGAGGATTTGATATGAAAGCAGCTAAGGATGATGTTGCCTCATTTCTTGGTCTTACAACCACAGATCTAGAAACTCAACTTAGGGCTGGTACTTCATTAACAGACATTGCTACTTCCAAAGGCAAAACTGCAGATGAATTGAAACAACATATCAAAACATTTGTTCAAAATAAAATTGTTGAAGAAGTAAAGAATGGTGAAATTACTCAGACTCAAGCTGATAATATGACAGCTAATATCGATGATATTATTTCAAAAGTAATAAACGGGAAAATACCCGGTAGGGGTATGCACCATGGTGAAATGATGAATTAAATTATTATTAAAAATCCCCTGTAAAAAGGGGATTTTTTTTCTTATACCGATGGTTCAGATACGTTCCCTAAAGTCAGTCCATGCCAGTCGAAAAAGCTGTCTCTATCTTCGATAAATGCTTGTGGAATTAATTGCTCTGTATTAGTTTTTACGAAATCAACTTTTTTTATTGCAGTACCAATGGCTAAAAATTCAATTAAACCGCCACCTAACTCATACATATATACTTTAGTTCCAATTACGTCGTCAGCTCCTATGGCATTGCCTTCTGCATTAATTAATCCCAAAGACTTTTCTCTAGCTTCATAAATTAATGATGTTAATTCAGGAATTTCACCTCTTGTAAATGATTTAAAAAACGAAGAAATGCTTCCTGTAATACCTAGTGAATATACTGAGGTTCCCATGAGAAGTTTCATAGGTATCATCCCCATATTTGTTATGCTCCATAATTCTGTTGAGGTAAGATCAGATGTCACGGGATTTTGTATAAATTCCTGTGGTAGAGAATTATTATATGAAGCCGTACCTATCATTATCATTTCGCTAATTCCAGGTGAATAATTCATAACTTTAGTTTTAATATTCAATACAGAATTAGCATTATTCTTTTTTGCTTCATCAATAATTCTTTGTAATGCAATATGTCTAGTTTTATTATAAATATCAGAAAATTCCTTAATTTCTCCTCTAGCCAGGGTTTTGAATGTACCTAAAATATTTCGTCCAAGTCCTGCCGCATATGCTACATTACCAAAAACAAATCTACGTGAGTCATAACCTGCATCATGATTACAATACATTTCATCTCCGTCTAAACTTGATGAAAAAGTAAATTGGTCATTTTCAGCACTTTCATGTGAATGTACTCCCGAACCAACTGATAAAAATTCAATATTTCCTGTACCTAAATGATGGATAAAATCACTACGAATACTCAATGCACCACGTTCTTTTTTTTGCTGTGCTTCATATTCCAATCTATAAATTGCATTGGCTCTGCCTTGATAAACCAGTGATGTAATTTCTGGAATTTCACCACCAGTTAGATTTCTAATTCCTGATGTTAGAGATCCTAGAAAACCAAGAGACCAAATTGAATTTCCAACAATAATTTCACCAGGTGCGTAACCTAATTTTCTCAAACAGTAAATTTCATTTCCACTAAGTCCTGTTGTTACCATAATTATTTATTTAATTATTATAATTTATTATATATTATTGAAGTGCAAAAATATAAGAAATTTTACAGTTTCATGATTTATTCTGTTATATCTTGTAGTATTAGCTTAATGAAAAGGTATAGGAAAAATATGTTTATAGATAAGGCTATTGTATAATTCATTACATCATCCTTCGACAAGCTCAGGATGACAGTTAAAAAACTCAGGATGACAGTAAATAAGCCATAATAAAAAATCAGGATTTTAATAAATCACTTGCTATAATTATATATGAATTAAAAAATATGCAATCAATTAAATCACAAAATGCAGTTATTACTGGCGCTAATTCTGGATTAGGCAAATCAATAGAAATTAAACTTGCTAAAGAAGGGGTTAATGTTGCGCTTATAGCAAGAAATGAAGAATAACTTAAAACAGTGCATGACGAATTAAATCAGTATGGTGGTGAATACAAAATTTATTCATGTGATATTAGCAAGTCAGATCAAGTAATTGATACTGTAAATAAAATAAAATCAGATTTTGGTCAAATAGATATACTCATAAACAATGCAGGAATTGGATACAATAAGAAATTTATTGAGCATAGTATTAAGGAAATTCATGATAGTTTTGCAATAAATGTTTTGGGGCTGATGTATATGAGTCATGAAATAATTCCAATGATGAAAAAGGCATCTAGTATTATTAATATTGGAAGTATATTATCAACAGAAACATGGCCTGATTGGACAGTTTATGAATCAAGTAAATATGCTGTACTTGGCTTGACTGAAGGACTTAGAAAAGAAATGCTAGTAAATAAAACAGGAATACGTGTAATGGGATTTTATCCAGGAGGAATGAATACAAATATTGCATATGCTAATGATATACCTTATCCTGACTGGAGTTGGGCAATGAATCCAGATGATGTCGCAAATAGCATAATTTTTATGCTTCAGCAAAACGAAGGTCATTGCATATCTCACATTGAATTTAGATCTGAAGCAGATAAGTGATTATTTCGTTGCTACAAAGAAGACATCTCTTTGAGTCGTTTTGTCAGTTATTTTATTCTTATTGGATGAAAAGAAGTCTTATTTAAAACAATTTTGTCACTCAGGATAATAAACCATGCCTACAAAATTTTCATCTGTATTCTCGTCATTGAATCCTAATTTTCTATACAAGTTTAAAGCCCGATTTAGTTTCAATGCGCCAAGACGAATAGGTATTTTTTTACCTTGAAAATCAGGAGAAATAACCAGTTCGTGTCCTATAATTTGATCTTTCTCGTAATCAAATCGACAATAACCGCACGGTATATCGTCAAATAATATTATTTCCATTCGATCAATATTTTTCCAATCGCTATTGAAAAAATTATTTTGCTTTTCTTCATCCCACGAACCAAATTGACGTATAACAACATCTTTGTAAGCAGTATGGTGAACAGATCTAGCAAAGTCAGTATCTTCTATTTTGGCTTGTCTTCGTTCAATCGTCATATAAAACGCTAGGATTGTAAAATGTAATGAGAAAGTTAAAAACTGCCGAACAGGGATTCGAACCCCAATAGGCGCCTCCAGAGGGCGCAGTCCTACCATTAGACGATTCGGCAATTACATAAAACGAGCTTCTACAGCACGTATTATAATAAGTATGTGGGCACTTACTTCAATCTGCATATTATATACGAGAACGATGAAAATTGCGATATTTTTAGCTATAGAGTATACTTTTAATACAAAACTTATTTATGAAAAATTAAGTCAATGCCTGACAATCAAAATCCAGTGGAAGGTCAAAGTGTAAATCCAGAAGTTAATCCTACAACACCAATTCAGCCTGTTCAGCCAATTCAGCCGGTACAATTTCAACAACCCGTTCAGCCAGCACAACAGTATCAGCAACAACAGGTTTATCCACAGCCACAATTCGCTCAACCTCAATATGCTCCATCAGTACCATTTGGACAAACACCTTTTGGTAAGTGGTTACTTGGAAATTTATTAGATACAATTTCTATTGCATTATTAGTATTAGGTTTTTTCTTAATGTTTGCTCCAATTTTTGCAGGGGAAAATTTGTATTACTATATGGGAAAAGCTGGTTGGATGTGGATATTTTTCTTAACATATATTACACTTTTTGTATTATACGCATTAGATTTAACGGGAGTAACTAAGGCATATCCAAGATCATTGGAAATTGCAAAAAGCTATTTTTACGGAATGGTTCTTGGTGGATTATTTATGTTTGCAGCAGTATTATCTGCAGTTGGTGGTTCATCAGCTGATATATATAAAAGTGTTCCAGATATTTATAAAAATTATTTAAGTGATTACAAGATACCTGGAGTAGAAGTCTCTTTATATTTTATACTTTTATTTGTAATTGCAGCAGCGTCTGTATTTGCCTTCAAAAAACAAATTAGTAAACTTATTAAGAAATAAGTATTAGTAAAAAAAAAGAGGTCTTCGGACCTCTTTTTTTTTTCTGATAATAATAAAAGGGAAATTAAAAATTACGAATTGAGAAATAAAAGTTTTTGTCATTCCTGCGAAAGCAGGAATCCATGTAGCCTCTAATCCCTTTCTATGTCATCCCGAATCCTCTGTAGCTTTAGCGTAAGAGGAGAGGGCTCTCGTCGGAATAATTTAAAATAGGACGGAATGAACACACCCCGCCTTCGGCACCCCTCTTGCTAGAGGGGAATTAATACAGATGACATGGGCTTATTTTCCCCTCCTTACCGATGAGGGGACCAAGGGTGGTGCAAACCCATGAACTGACCTCACAGCCTCGCTTTGCTCAGCACCTCTCCTTTCGAAGGAGAGGATTGGGGAATGAATACAATAACCTCTCTGTCCTAACGGACATCTGTCGAAGGGCTAATTACGTATTAAATAGTTACAAATAAATATTATTAAATAATTTGAGCTATCACTTTATAAAAGGGGAGAATAATATGATGAAGACAAGTTCGGCACCCCTATTTTATAAAAGCTGGATAGATAATATTATGTTCTAGAAAGCCATACTCCAATTACAGCAATAACCCATGCAACTATAAATGCGCGAACAACAATTTTACTCTCATCCCAACCTAGTTTTTCAAACCAATGGTGTATTGGTGCGATTGGTAATAATCTTTTATGAAATATTTTTACACCATAAACTTGTATTAATACAGAAAAGAAATCTATGAAATACATCAAACCTATAATAATAAGTAGAATAGGTCTATTTAATAAAACTGCTACAGTGGCTAATGTAGTCCCCAAGGCTACAGATCCCACTTCTCCCATCCATATTCTTGCTGGTTTAATATTGAAATACAGATATGCCATCAAAGCTCCAACCATAGTTACACAAAATGTAGCTAATGAATAAGCACCTTGAAGTACAGAAATTATTCCAAACGCTGCAAAAGAAACAATTGCAAGACTTGCTAAAAGTCCATCTAGACCATCAGTGAGGGCTACAGCGACTGTTGTTGTGAAAACTATACCAATAATAAAAGGTATCATTAACCAGCCTATAGTCAGGCTCATGCCAAAGGGAAGCCATAACTCGTTTTTTCCAGGTAAATCAAGTTTAAAATAAAACCACCACATTACGACTACACTTATTATTAAGTAAATAAAAATTCTTTCATGCGGAAATAACTCCTTGCCTTCCGATGAATTGAAACCAGAAAAAAGAGAAGAATAAGCTCGCCAAGGAATTAATAAAATATTAATAATTTTTCTAAAAATAGAATCTTTTACTATACCTTTAATTCCATCTGTAAAAGTTGTAACAGCTCTTTTTCTACCAAAAATTTGTAAAATATCATCAGTAGCACCCAAAGCAGCTCCCATCATCATTACACCGGTTGGGACATATGTATATTGCCTATCCCAATTAAATAATAATGTTGTGAAAAAAACTCCTAAAATAAATATTATTCCACCCATTCTAGGTGTTGGCTTCTTTTTCATCTGATTCTCAATTATTTTCAATTCATCTCTTTGTTTCCATACTTTATATTTATATAAAATATGTATGATAAAGGGAGAAATGGCAAAACAAAGTGATAAAACAAAGATATATATAAAAAAAAGTCTGTTGTAATCCATATAACGATATTAAAACGTAAGGTTAATACTAATCAATAGTGGTTATATCATACATTATTTAGGTGAAAGTATAAAATAGTACGAGTTAGCTCATACAAAATGTCATCGAGAGGATACTTGTTAGCTCATAAATAGGTGTCATCGAAGTTAACCTATATTATCTGGAGATTTTATCTTCTTGTCAAGTCCCCATATCTTAAGACAAGTCTTCTATGTCTTTAACCGCCGATGTT
>JBAXGO010000015.1:0-23752 GCA_037139335.1 bacterium | reverse complement strand
AATATTACTTTGTTGTATAGGTATTCTTTGTGAAGTTGTGGGTAAGGTGTAGTTTTAAAAAAGGGGAGATGTCACGCTCAGCGTGACAGAGAGGTTATATATTCATTTATTCCCTTTGCATGTCAAGTTTTCCGACAGTCGCCCTTCGACAAGCTCAGGGTGACAACAAGAATACATAGATGCCGCTAAACGGCATGACATAGAAAGGGATAAGAGGATACATGGATTCCTGCTTTCGCAGGAATGACATTAGAATGACAATCTTTCAAAGCATGTACTGAACCTGCCGAAGTACTTAGGATTACAAAATACACACAAGGAATAATTACGCTGAATTTTTCTTCATCCACAAAACAGCTATCACCATTATCAATAAGATAATAACGACAAGCATAAATATCAAAAGTTTTACAATGTGTTTTTTCTTCATTGTCTTACCTTAATATAATATTATAATACACCTTTCTAAATATTTTTATTTAAAAGTAGTAGTTTTCATATACAGACCATCAGCAACAAAACCCTTCTTGCGATAATATCCCCTAGTTCCAATCGCAGATATTACTGATAATTCTTGATATTTATTTTCCAATGCTATTTGTTTTGCTATTTCGATAAGCTTTGTCCCTAGCCCAATATGCTGAGATTTACCATCAAATTCCTTACCGATGCCTACAACTTGACCATATACATGTATTTCTCGAATCATTGCTTTCCCTTTCAGCTCATCAATATAGTTTTCAACTTTTGGAAGACTTAATCGTAAAAAACCAGCAATATTATCATCAGTTTTTGTTTTAAAAGAGATAAAATATTGTAATCCAATATTAGTTTCATATTGCGAAACCTCAAGTTCTAAATCTTCAAATGTGACAATTTTTCCTTTAATCTCACGGCATCGTATACACTGGCATTTTCCACCTTTTTTCGTTATTTCTTCTTCAGCAATTTGACGGAAATTAGTTTTCATATTTCCAGCAATAATATCTGTTGATGGTATATCCCTAATAATTCGTGTTAATCGGCAATATCTGGGAGTAAGCGGTATAGTATTCACCAACACTTCTAATAGTTCATCATACGAATAAGGTTGATATACCCCCTCTAGGTATCTTTCATATAATTCGGTATTGGCAATAATCGAGGTTGGATATATTTTCAACTCGTCCGGAGAAAAATCTTCTGACCATAACTTCATATAATCTATTATATCTTTCTTTACATCAGAACCATATAAATTTGGCATCCAGTGAGCATGAATTTTGAAACCTGCTAGACGAAGCAATCGAATCGCATTCTTTGTAGTATCAACATCATGCCCTCTTTTATTAAGAACCAAAATTTCATCATTTAAACTCTGTATCCCAATTTGTACTTTGGTAGCACCAAGTTTCCTAATACAAATAACTTCAGCTTCGTTTATATAATCTGGTCTAGTTTCGACTACTAAACCTACACATTTACAGTAAGCAGTCTCATTTATCTTATGTTGGGAAAAAAGATCTTTCCATCCAGTTTTTTCAAATTCAGAATTGTTTTTAATCTTTGATATTTCTAAATTATAATTTACAGCTTTCAAATTATCGTAACCTGGTTCAATAGCTGGTTCTTCTCCTGTGAATTCTTTTGCATATCCATTATTGGCGTCAAAATCATTCATGGCTTCGAAACATCGCTTAATAAACCAAATTTGGTAATCCTCTGGGTAAAAAGACCACGTGCCACCAAGTACAATTAGCTCAATTTTTTCTATATTATGACCTGTTTTCTGAAGTGCCAAAAGTCTGTTATAAGTCTGCATATAAGGATCAAACCTATTTTTTTCGGCTCTTTGTGCACCAGGTTCGTCACGGAGATAACTTTTGGGCATTCTGACATCATTTGGACAAAATATGCATTTGCCTGGACATGGAAAGGGTTTTGTCAGTACTGTTACTGTAGCCACTCCAGAAATAGTACGAGTTGGCTTCATTTTGATTCTTTCTTCAACCAAAGAATTTTGTAAAATAGTACCTTCAGAAACTAACAATTGGTAACCCGCTACCAATTGATCATTAGAAAACAAACCATTACCATCTTTGGGGTATTTAACAAGAATTGGTCTAAGTGACCTTTCGATCCATACTTTTTCGCCTTCTATCTCATTCAATATAGACTTCAGCTGTTCCTTATATAATTGTGGATTAAAATAATATTTGTCCAATACAGTAATAATAATGCATTATTGTACCAGATAAAATATAATATCTGACATTAAGAACTTTTGATGACTGAAGATACCATAATTAAACTGAATAAAATCAATTCCGATTTTTATAATTCTATAGGTGAATATTTCGATAATTCACGCCAATATTCGTGGCAGGGCTGGGATAAATTATGGGATTACATTATTACTAATAAAATTTCAATTACATCAATATTAGATATAGGCTGTGGAAATGGCAGATTTTTGAAATTCTTGAAAGATAAAAAAGTGGCTTTAGAGAAGGAAGGAATCATAATTAATTTCACATACACTGGCATAGATAATAATGAATATCTGTTAAATAAAGCAATAACAGAGCATTCTGAAGCTACATTTATTAATTCAGATATTGTTAATGATTGGAATTTACAAGAGGAAAAATTTGACCTCATAGTATCTTTTGGCGTTGTACATCATATTCCATCGAAGGAAAAAAGGCTTCAATTTGTAAATAAGATTAGAGCTTTGTTAAACAATAATGGTATAGCAATTATTTCTATTTGGAAATTCATGGATGATGAAAAAATAAAGGATAAAAAAAATGATTGGTCTCAATTTGATATAAAAGATCGTGAATTAGAAAAAGATGACTATTTACTATCTTGGGAAAGAGGAAAAATCTCGTATAGATATTGCCATTTTGTTTCCGACGATGAAGAAAATGAATTATTTACAAATATTAATTATTCATTTTATGCAGATGGTAAATCTGGGCAATTAAATAAATACGTTATTCTTAATTCTAATTCATGAAATATTCACACTACTAGCTTAACATTAATAAATTATTAGTTTAGAATGATTATATAAATTTCATTATTATGCAGAATTTTATCAACAGAAATTACGTTTGGGCGAGTCTTTCTTCTATTTTTATCTGTATATCCGTGCTGACATATTTAGTAAATGCTACTTTTGCAATTAAAGTTAGCGTGTATTTAGGCGTAATATTTCTAGTTTTAACAATGCTTCCTACAAATATTTTGAAACTAAATTTATCATTTTTATCAAATTACAAAAACATAATTATTACTGGAGTAAGATTTAGAAGAGATGCCGGCATAATCTGTGGCTTCCTTTTTGCAACACATTCAATAATGAGCATCGTATATTTTTATGGATTCTCTCTAGATTTTTTATTTTCAAAAGAAATATTTTTAGGCACAACAGCACTAATTGTTTTCTTATTATTATTAGTAACATCCAATCTTTTCTCAATGAAATTTTTGGGGAAATGGTGGAAGGAATTGCATAAAACACTATGGATAATAATACCTGTCGTACTCGTTCACAGCATAGTGGCATCACTAGCCTTCGAAGGAGAAATAAGTAAGCTAGGATTATTAAGTTTTGGATTTATAATGGCATTCACAATCATAGAATTAGTAATTCAATACAGCAAAAATGCAAAGATAAAGACAACATATCATTCCATATATACTATTATTGGATTAATTGCGTCAGTGGCAATAACTATTTTTTTTCTACTCTCACAGTCTAAATAATATTATAATTAATGAAATAGTATTTTATTTATAGCTGGTTCAGCATTTTTATAATTTGCTGACTTTAATATTTTACCATCCTCCCTTTTTATTGGTTTATTATTGTAATCTAATTTACTCATATTACTTTCGTGTACCGCTTTAAAAATATCTGGAAATTTGTCAGATAATCCGTAAGTATCAATCGTACCTAATGTTAAATATAGTAAATCGCCGAGCTCTTTTGCTAAATGCACAATATCATTGTTATCATTCATAGCGTCAACAACTTCTTTTAGCTCTTCTGTCATCATAGAAATTCGACCTTCAATAATATTTTGAGGAATATTCATATTTGGAATATCTTGACGGAATATTCCAAAACAAATATGAAATTTTTTCAATAAATTAAATTCTTTTTTCATATTATTTTCAATTATTGTATATGAAAATTATACAGTATTTTTTTTAATTTGGTCTCGAAAAATGAACGAATAAATATAGTTATTTTTTTACCAACCTCTGCTATAATTCGGCGTTTTATTCTTATTCTTTTCTTATGGCACAGTTATTAGAGGGACCATCCATAGTTTCAACTCATGAAAGTGGCATAAGTTATACGAGGAAGGATCAACATTATAGAGAAAATCCAGCACTACTTGAACTTACTAATATTGATAAGCACTTAAGAATTCCCGCATCAAGTTTAATGATCAAATCAATAGAAAATTCTATTCCAAGACTTGAAACTTTTTTGTCACAATTAAAATTACACACTGAAAAAAGCCCAAGAATAGATATTCCAAATAAGGATAAGAAAAAAAGCGCTAGATTAATTATAGACGAAATCAATGAAACATTTATAGAATTAGAATTCAATAAACCTGTACCATGTGTTGCAAAGGAATTAGCTGATATTTGGTATACCATAATTGGAGCAGTAAATACATATGGATTACACAATAGAATAATTAATGAATTTTATCCCATCATAATTCACAATATTTTTCCTCGAAAAAAATTTCTTTCCAACGAACAACTGGTATTGAGGCATAAAACAAATATGGAGAAAAGATTTAAATCATTAAAAAGGGTAATATACGAAAGAAGAAATGTAAAGAAACTAAATCTGAAATTAGCAGAAATGCTTGCATCGACTTGGAATCTTATCGAAGATTATGGTTTAGCAGAAAAATTTGATCAAATTTTTCAAATTGTTGCAGATGATAATATGAATAAAACATCGGTAGATAATACAGGGAAAGCGGTTAAAGGAAGCGACTACGTAAAAGGTAATGCTGAAGTGCTTATTGCTGAAGTATTAGGTATTAAAGATTTTGAAAATCCATATAATAAGCAATAACCGCCGGTGTATTACGGGCAAGCAACCCAGAAGTATCCTACCTGCTGCGTAGACTTACCCGCATGACATCGGCGGCTATCTTTAATTAACAGAGTTAATTAAATTTACACAGAAGTATATTAAATATATGAGCGCTGTGTTTGACTTATTCCTGACTTAATCCTGACTTTGTAAAAGTTATATGCTCTTTAACTCCTTATCCAGTCTAGAAAAGTAATCCATCGAGTATTCATAGTCTGCGAGGCACATTTCTCTAGCTTCGTCTGTAGTTATTGAATCCCACTTTCTTTTAAGATGACCTTTAGTATAGAAATCGTCTACTATTTGAGGAATAGTGTCGCCCTTCAAAGTTCTCACCATTATAACTCTAGCTATACCAAGAGCACCAAAAACATCCAATTTATCAGCATCACGTAGGATAGTAACTTCAATATCCTCCTTCTCGTCCTTATATTTGGGATCCGAACCATGACTTGCAATAACGTGTAAGATTTTCTTAACTTTTTCTGTATCGTATCCGTCTTTTACTAAAACTTCGTTAGCTTTAACATGATCCAAATCATGGTAATTTTCACCACTTTCTTCTGGATAATAAGCTGCCAAATCATGCAATAAACAAGCTGGTATTAATATTTCGTAATCTATTGCTTTATCTTTAGCTGATAGAAGTTTGGATAATTTCAATGCATTTTGACAAACTCGCATATGATGTTCGGGTCCATAACTTCGCAATGGATTATTTGCCGATTCGTAAAGTGCTTTATTATAAAGATAAAATTTATTAATAAGCTCAATTTGTTCCATAATAAATTTTTTATACTCAATTATAACTTCGAAAGAAGGATATTCAAAGTGAATATTTTTGCTTAGACGAATAAGCTGTTGTATTATGAGCATCATAAAAATTAACAATTCTAATATGTCAGCGGATACTATTGGATTAATTGAAAGAGCTTATAATACATTATACGATGAGACACACTCAGGAAGTCCTACAAAAGTTATTTATGCACAACATCCTGTCACAACTGGTGGACTAGGTGACATGGATTCTAATAAACGTTTAGCTCTTTATTTAACAGGTTTGGCATCAAGACATGTTATATCTGATGCAACAATAGTTGTTCCCGCAAATACGTTTATAGAAGGAGGAAGCAATTTTGAATATATAACAGTTTTTTATGCAATTATTGCAGGATTATTACCTGATAATATAGCTGAATTAGCACGTAATGTCTTACAACGATATCCAGATTATGAAATGTCAAGACTTCAAGATAGGAGAACACCAGATGATCTTCGAAACTTAGCATATAAAGCTCTGAATGAAATATTTTTAAAAGAACTTTCACAATATCCAACAAATCCAGTTGATAGAATGGTTTCTTTATTCGCTCCCGATTCATCTTGTGGATGTATAGCTGAGTGGAATTTTGTAAAAAAATTAGGAGTTTCAAGATATGAATTACAAGTTACGAATCCAGAACATTCTAAGATTTCGCCAATAAAACAGGCACTTAATACACTTGCTGCTTCAGGACATAGTATTATTCATGAAAATGGGGCATTAGATGCTACCAGTCCTGTAACTTTACTGAGAAGAAATGACTGATAATCGGCAGATTAGCGACTAAATACAAATACCCACCCGGGGTATACTAGAATTTAGTATTCTGCGGGGAATATCAAATGGCGACCTCGATCGGATTCGAACCGACGATCTCTTCCGTGACAGGGAAGCATGTTAGACCACTACACCACGAGGCCATCGCCATTTTTCAGCTACAGAATTGAGAATAATAAAGATAAAATACTCTTCAAAATCTGCAAACAAATGATATCTAAAAGATCAAATTTTTGCAATACAGCAATAATAATTCACGATTGACATCAACCCGCGTATTTTATCAGAAAATATTCGTTTATGCTATAATTTAATAATTGAATCGCACTCATTCATGCCCAAAATAAAATTTATAAAAACATTTATTAAGATTTTAGTGCTATTCTCGTGTGTTTTCATGCTCGTAGTCCAGCCAACTTCGAATCTAACACCAACAGTAGACGCTCAATCCTCCAGTGATTTAACTAATAAACTTGCAGATATAAATAAACAATTAGATGAACTAAGAGCTAAAAAACAGCAAATAGATAATCAATTAAATGCAGAAAACCATAATCAGGATTCTTATGCAAATCAAATTTCGACATATGAACAAAGAATTCAATCACTAGATTTGGCAATTCAAGAGAAGAAAAAAACTATTGAAGCTATGGAAACCCAGATACAGCTTTTACAAAAACAAATGGATGAAACGCAAGCAAAAATAACAGTATTAGAGGGTAAATTAGCTGATCTGAAAAATACATATGAAAATAGAGTAAAAAATAATTTTCAAAATTCATTTCGTACAACATTAGATTCAATGCTTGAAATCGATAGCTTTGATAACTACATAGCTTTGAAAGAATTTGCTTCAACAATTTCACAAGAAAACCAGTTGGTAGCCGATGAATTAGCAGTAAGTAAAACAGAATTAGAAGATACAAAGAAACAATTAAGCGAAAATTTAGCTCAGCAGAATACCCTTCACGACCAATTAAAAGCTGAAGCTACAGATTTGGATCTACAGCAACAAGGAATTGCATACCAAAAGAATCAGAAAGAAGCTATGTTAAATCAATCCAAGAAAAATTCTCAATCATTAAATTCTCAAAAAGATGAATTGGTAAAAACAATACAAAAAGAAGAAAAAGAACTGGATGATTATCTTTTCAGTATTATGTATGGAGCGGGAAATGGTAGCTCTAGAGTTGTTCATACAGGAGATCCAATAGGTAAGGAAGGCAGATCTGGTTGGGTAGCCAATAATGATTGGTCATATCCAGATCCTGACACAGAACCATGCGGTGGTGCTCATCTTCACTTTGAAGTTTGGAAAGATGTTAATTCTAATGGTGAAGGGGGATATAGAACAAATCCGCTTCCATATATACAAAACGGAACTATTTCTCAGCCGATGAAAAGTTATTACATTACACAATATTACGGTGAAAATGCATACATTTATCCAAGTACCGGAGGACATCCTGGTTTAGATCTGGATGGTGGTTGCGGTACACCAATATATGCTGTAGGCGATGGATTAGTGAATTATTATTGTTCATTTTATCAACGGCCAGGTTACAGAAGAGATGATTATTACATAGCAAGGCTCTATATTCCGTCAAAGAATTTAAAAATAGTTTACATGCATTTGATGAAGGCCCCTGGAGTGTGCGGGTAAGATTCCATTAAGTAATGAATGGCTAATATTAAAAGTCTTTTATGAAAAAGAATTACTTCACTGAAACGACTGAGACTTTTACATAATTATCGTCGTGTTTATCTGCATTATTTAGTGCAATTTGTTTTTCTAGAAGTCGATCATATCTAATTTCATCGGTTCTAAGCTGATTTGTGACAGGAGTCATATATGCATCGAAGCCTGTTACATCAACTTCATCGAGTTGTTCAATATATTTTAAAATTTTTTCAAACTGACCTTTGTATATTGCGATTTCTTCGTCAGTAAGAGTTAATTTACATAACCATGCTATTTTTTTGATTGATTCTTCGGTCATTGTTTCTTTTCTTGAGATATAATAAAGCTTTTATATACCTGGTTAAGGATTTTTCGATTTCTCATTATAACACCTTTGATTTTCTTGTACATCTTGCGAATTAAGCTAAATTCATCATCTGACAATAAGAATTCGCTAAATAAATATACTGAGAAACTGACTATAAATGAGGCACACAACACTATTAAAACATTAAATGTCTTATTGGTTGGAAGGAATCTTTCCGTCACTAGCATAGTAATATATGCACTGATACCAAGCAAAATAGCACTGGCAAGTTTTTTTCCTAGAGCGATAAAGAAATCTTTTTTGAATACTCTAATTTTTTTTGATAAGAAATAGCTTAAAATTACAATTTGAATAAACGAGCCAATTGCAGAGGCCAATGCAACTCCTATTATTGCACCTTTACCATTGATATTTGGAGATGTTAGAAGTTCCCACAGATTATGATCTTTGAATATGTTGAAAAAATGACTTAGCTCAGTATCCGATAAATAACTAAACATATTCGCAAAACCTAGACTAAGTACGATTTCTATAGTCACACAAACGAGTGAAACCACGACTGGAATTATAGTGTTAGATAATGAATAAAATGCTCGTACCATTAAATTTACAAGAGCCATCCATAATATTCCCAACGCCATAAAGAATATTATCATCGCCGTAACTTTCGTATCGTCCCAAGATACCTGCCCATCACCAACACCAAATGCCATACGAGCAATAGGAAGTCTAAGTACTAAAATGAAGGCTGTAAATGGAGCTACAAAAAATACAATTTGCTGGAAGGTTCTAATAAAATATTTTTTAAAGTTTGTAATATCATTATCAGTTGCTGCTGCGGATAGTGTTGGAAATGCAGCTTGTGCCAAAGTAACTCCGAAAAGAGATATTGGAATATCTCTAATTAGCATAGCATTTCTGAATGTATACAAAGCGGCCCCCAGTGGAAAGAATAGGGCTATAATTGTTTGCACAATAAAAACAATTTGTTCACCTGCAAGGCTGAATAACCTAGGTGCCATAAGTCTTCCAGTGTCCTTCGTATATTTATTTTTTAAATCAAAGGCCTTAAAGGAATAATTAATATTTATAGATTTAAATGATGGTATCTGTATAACTAAATGCAGGACTGAACCTAATATAACACCATATGCTAAACCATAAATTCCGAAAAATGGTACAAATGTAAATAGTGCGAATATTCCAGACAAATTATAAACAAGTGGTGAAAGTTGAGTAATTAAGAAATGTCTTTTGATATGAAGCATCGCAGAAATAACACTGCTCATACCTAATATTGCTGGGCTTATTAGCAACAATCTCATCATTATAACTAATTGATCCAGTTGTACTCCATTAAATTTAGCAATTAATTTTAACTGCTGTGCGTAATCAACTAATGCTGGTGTGAATATCGCCATCAATATTGAAGAAATTGTTAAGACAAGAATTCCTACATTTATAATTGATGAAAAAATATGACTGGCTTTGACATTCCCTTCTTTAGCAATCGCCTTCGTCATAACAGGAATTAAAACGGCATTAATACTTCCTAATGCAATAATATTAAATATAACTTCGGGAATAAGATTTGCTGCATAGAAAACATCTAATTGTGAACCAAAAGATTGAGAATATAAAGCTTGTCTAAGAAAACCTGTAACCTTTACACCTAATATTGCAATCATCATTACGAGTGCAGCGGATGTAATAGAATACGAAAAAGCTTTGTTTTGGATAAGTTTTTTTATCATGAATAACTCAGTCTAGTATACTAATTGTTTTATCAGTAACAACTTTGTGTTGTTCCAATCTACCAAGAATCATACCACATAATAATGCACAAAGAGGGACTGTAGCTATCCAAACGATGAGAGATATAAATGATAATATTGAGATAGAAACCCAGTAATCATTATTCAATGCGGCTTCCAAACCCACTGATCTTTGTAAAAATAAAAATAATGAAAACATTATTCCAACTAAGAAACCAAGACATGGAAAAATAATACTATCAAAATTCTTTATCATATTTTTGAAACTTCTTAATGTTAATTCTCTCTTTGTTACGCCAGTATTAGTGATTTTGATTTTGATACTATCCAAGATCTGCTGATATGCAATATAAACAGCTCCAATCAGTGATGCGAATAAAACAGCTGAATAAAAAGCTTCATAATAATCATTATTCTGAATAGAATAAAATGATGTTGTAACTGCTAAATAAGTAAGCTGCAATTGAGCAAGCTGAAGAGTGATAAATGTAAATAACATTGCAGAAATACCCAATACAATAGGTAATAAAAATCCTACAAAAGAAATACTTATCTTTTTATACAAAACATATAAAAGTATAAAATACATTATTGAAAAACTAGCTATGATTGCAAAAGGTGCATTAAATTTTAAAAATACTATTAATAATGATGATATTGCGACTGCTGAAGAAATTCCTAAAAACATTAGTACCTTTCGCCTATACTTCACAACAGCAATAATTAAGAGCAGCATTATAAAAAACAAAGGAGCCCAAAAGACATTAGGAACACGATAAAATTCCTGTATTTGTACTGATTGAATTTTGTTATCAATTGGATTTAGATTGAAACGAACCAACACAATATCTCCTTTTTGTAGATCTCTTTTAATATTTGCTGTTGGCTGTTTGAACGATGTTTCAAAAATACTGTTAGTATTGATACCACTTTTAATTTCAAGTTTAACCTTCTGTATACCTGATGGATCATCAGTAGATAAAGAGGCATCAACAACAACTGCATAATCAGCACCATTAACTTGTGCGTTTACAACAGGAGTAACAAATATAAATGCTGATATAAATACCAACAACAGCACGAGGACTCTTTTTGTTTTATAAATTTTTTGCATACTTAATATTCATCCAATGAAATAGAAGATTCATCATCAAAAGCAGATAAATCATCATCTTCGGATTCATCAACCGACCTTACTAATTTCTTTGATTTCTTTTGCCCACAGTTCATGCAAACATTATCGACAAATAATCCTGTAACTCCACAATTTGGACAATACAAAACCTCTTCATTTTCTTCTGGTTCTTCCTGAACCATTTTAACAGCTTTTGCTGGATCTGATAACATTTGTGCCAATTCGGCTTGTTCTTCATCCTCAGTTAAATCCTCCTCGACATCAGCATCATCATCATCAATCATTGTTTCCTTTTCGTCTACTTTTTCTTCAGTATTTGTTTTTTGCTTTTTTGACATAGTTATAATTTAAAATAACTGACGGTAGAATAAATCGCTGGAGGGTATAAGTCAAGTGCCGAAATATATTATATTAAGACAATTTTTCAAATTTCAAGTCGTTTTTGACTTTAATTCAATATTCTACCGCAAACAATAACGTATATTATTCTAATCTATTTCATTATTATTGTTATTATTAATGTTATGTGAAATAAAATTAAATATATATTTACAACTTTATATTTAAATATAGACATATACTGTAAAGGCATAGCTTTTGTCTATATTTAACTCAAGCATTATATGTGTTATCTTGTGATTAAATAGATAAATTAATATGGGAAGGAAGAAAGGAAAAAGAAAAAAACAAATTACAATTAAGGATCCAGAAACATTAGCAGTATTGGGAACGATTTTAATGGTTATTTCGGTACTATTATTATTAAGTATGTTTTTTGATGGAAACTTATTTACATTATTTAGAAAACAATTAGGTTACGGCGTAGTAGTAATGGCTGTTGTTGGTTTTGCAGTAGGCTTCCGATTAATGGGAATGTCGAATAAATATAATACCGTAAGAGTAATAGTTAGTTTATTAATATTCTTTTTTTCATTCCTAGGTTGGATACATTTATTCGTTCCTGACGCAGAAGCACTAAAAGTTGCAGAGCTAGGTAAGAATGGTGGTTTGGTTGGCTTAGCTATTAGAGATTTGTTTTTTAATATCTTTGGTCAAGCTGGAGCATTTGGAGTACTTACACCTATTATGATCACAGCACTTTTAACATCTTTATATATTTCTCCCAAAGAGTTTTGGGTTTTCGTAGTTAAAGTCATAAATAAAATTTTCATAGCTTTAAAATGGCTAGTTCAAGTATTTATATCAAAAAATGACAATTCAGATGTGGAAATAAAAATGGAAGATAATAAGAAGAAAAAGGATAAGAAAGATAATAAAATTATTGCAGAGGACGATAGTAAGAAACCTCATTTCGTAACGGAAATTATGAATGGTGGTGAAGAGGAAGTGTTGAAAAGAGATGATGAAAAACAAGATAAACCAAATCAAGCATTAACATCAAGTAATATTTCAACAACTCCTGTTAGTGCATTGAGACCTCACGATAGTAGTGTGGAACAGATAAAAAAGTATCCTAATTGGATTTTGCCTTCAACAACATTGCTTGATGAACCAAAAAGGTTAAACTTTGATGCAACGGCTTCAATATTAAAATATTCGAGTGCAATCGAAAGAACCCTAGTAACCTTTGGAATTGTAGGTTGCAAAATTAAAGGTTATAGTCACGGTCCTTCTGTTACAAGATATAATTTGGATCTAGCTCCAGGAATTAAATTTTCAAAAATAGAAAGTTTATCTCGCGATTTAGGATTAGCTCTTGCCGCATCATCAGATTTACGTATAGCTCCAATTCCTAACACATCATTTATCGGTATAGAAGTTCCAAATGAAAAAGTTGAACCTGTGACAATGAGAGAAGTTTTGGAAGGTGAAAATATTTCGAATTATGCATTACCTTTATCTTTAGGAAAAGATATTTCTGGTAAGGCTATTATGAAAGATTTGGCAACAATGCCTCATATGCTTATAGCTGGTGCAACTGGTTCAGGTAAATCAGTTCTTGAAAATGCATGTATTATGACTATGCTTTTCAGATATAGTCCTGATGATTTAAAGTTAATAATGATAGATCCAAAAATGGTGGAAATGACGGGGTATAACGGCATTCCTCATTTAATAACCCCTCCGATAACAGATATGGATAAGGCTGTAAATGCACTGAAGTGGGCATTAGTTGAGATGAATAATAGGTATAAAATGTTTACCGAGAAAAAAGTCAGGGATATTAAGCAATACAATAGTCTAATGGGATATCAGGCTTTGCCATATATTGTCATAGTTATAGATGAAATGGCAGATTTGATAATTACACACGGTGCTACTGTTCAAGGACCAATTATAAGACTTGCACAGCTAGCCAGAGCTGCTGGCATGCATCTAATGCTCGCAACGCAGAGACCGTCCGTAGATGTCATCACAGGCTTAATGAAAGCTAATATTCCAGCTAGAATTGGATTGAGAGTTTCATCTGCTGTGGATTCGAGAGTTGTTTTGGACAGCAATGGTGCTGAAACTCTTCTTGGAAAAGGAGATATGCTCGTGAAAACGACTGATAAATTCGGTTTAGCTAGAGTTCAAGGTCTTTATTTAAGTGATAGAGAATTTGAAAAAGTTATTGATTTTATAAAAGATCAAGCAGGAGAAGTTATTTATGACGAATCAATTACAGAATCACAAGAAGCTGAAGCCGGTGCCAAAGCATCTGGTGGAAAATCTACTGATGATTTATTTGATAAATGCGTAGAAATAGTTATTACTGCACAAAAAGCCTCAGCCTCATTATTACAAACTAAATTAAATATTGGATATAATAGAGCTGCTAGATTAATCCAAGAAATGGAAGATAAAGGCATAATATCCGCACCAGATGGCAGCAAACCAAGAAAAGTTTTGGTTAGTGAATGGGCAATCGGCGGTGGTGATATACCTGAAGAGTAAGGATTAGTTAGAAGTTAGGAGGAGGAAATTTTCCTACAGTCGCCCTTCGACTAGCTCAGGGTGACAATAAGATTACATGGATTCCTGCTTTCGCAGGAATAACAGAAGGGGCTTGTGTTTTTCATTCCCCTCTGGGAAGAGGGGTGCCGAAGGCGGGGTGTGTTCTGTATTAATACCCTCCCTCGGGAGGGTGGCACGAAGTGACGGAAGGGGTTTGCACCATCCCTTGATCCCCTCCTCGGGAAGGAAGAGGAAAATTCCTACAGTCGCCCTTCAACAAAGCCTGTACTGAGCTTGCCGAAGTGCTCAGGGTGACAATAAGACTACATGGATTCCTGCTTTCGCAGGAATGACATTAGGGTGACATTCCCTTCGACAAAGCCTGCCCTGAGTTTATCGAATGGCTCTGGGCGACATTGAAATTTTATGGCGCTGTTGTTGGATCAACAGTTATCGTTACCGCTGGAGTATTCGTAACATTTGGACTTGTATTTTTCGATGATGGAGGATTAACAATCATATTAATCAATATTAATATAGTTATGATTATTGCCCCAATGACTGCTGCATAAGCAATTAATATAGCTACCTTTATATGCCTAGGGAAAGCAGCATTTGAAAATTCTAATTCATCAATTGATGATACTTTTTTTGCCTTTTTGTGTTTTGACTTAACCTCCATATGATAATTTTTTAAAATCAGAAATTTATAATAACACTATACATTCAATTATGAAAAGTTAAAAGTAAATTTAGATTTTGAATGTAAAAAAAAAGGAAGGCATAAGCCTTCCCTTAATAATTGTAAAAGAATTAGTCAACAAATGTTATTGCAGAACCAACATTTGAGCCTCTACCTGTTCTTCCAATTCTATGAGCATAGTCATCGAAGGTTCCAGGAATATCAAAGTTAATTACATGTGATACATTTGGAATATCCAGTCCTCTTGCTGCAACATCAGTCGCAATAAGAATATTCACTAAGTCTCTTTTAAAAGCAGTGATGGCCTTTTGTCTCTTCATTTGTGATTTATCACCATGAATAGAATCGACTCTATGACCACGTTTTATTAATTCCTCGTAAATTTTATCAACTCCGTGTTTGGTTCGTCCAAATATTAGAACTTTTGTAAATTCTTCTTTGATCAAAAGATCATGAAGAATATTAATCTTATTCTGTCTATTTACTCTGATTACTTCTTGATTAACATGAGATGAAGTAGCTCTTGTTTTTACACTAATCGATATTGGATCTTTCAAAAAGCTTTTTGCAATGACCTCTAGTTTTGGCTTCATTGTAGCTGAGAAGAATAGGGATTGTCTTTCTGGTGATAAATGTTCAATTAAGAATTTTACATCTTCCATGAACCCCATATCCAACATTCTATCGACTTCATCCAAAACGATGTTGTTAAACTGAGAAATATTCAATACCTTTCTCATAATTAAATCCTTCAGTCTTCCTGGAGTACCAATTACGAAATTGTGTCTTTTCTTCAAATTTTCAATCTGTCTTCGCATATCGGCACCACCGATACAAAGTACTGAATTAACATCAATATTGCGAACAAATGAGTTATATTCATCTTTTATCTGCATTGCTAATTCTCGAGTAGGAACAACTATCAAAACTTTTTGATATCTATTCTGTAAGACCTTATTTATAAGAGGTATCAAAAAAGCAGCAGTTTTACCTGTACCTGTATTTGCAATACCAATTACATCAGCACCCGATAAAATTGGTTCAATGGCTTGATCTTGAATTGGTGTTGGAAATTCATAACCTTTTTCAATAATGTTGTTTTTCAAAGACTGTTCAATATTGAAATCTGCAAATTTATGTTGTGGAACATATTTTTCCTCTTCTTTGAAAACTGCTTTATTTACAAAAAGTGATACGTCAATATTTTCTACATTAAATCTACCTTTCTTGCCACCATTGCCTCCAGAATTTCTTCTGAAATTTGGTCTGCCACCTTGGAATCTTCTTTCTCCGAAGCTATTACCTTCTGGTCTTCGATTATAAGAAGGTCTATCTCCGCCTTGGTTATTAGATCTGTTATTATAAAATTTTCTTTCTCCAGATTGATTATCATCATCTGGTCTTCTGTTATACGAAGGTCTTTCGTTGACAGAATATGGCTGACGATCACTCAATCCATCGGAGTCATTGTCTGATTGGCCTGCTTTACCTCTATAAGAAACATTATCTGTTCTACTTCGGTTTGAGCGATATTGACCGCCATTATTGGAATTATTTCTTGGATTATTGCGGGAATATCCGCCATTAGTGCGTCCAGCACCATTATTATTGTACATTGTTTTGTAATATAAAATTAAAATCGAAATTGCAAAGAAATTCGAGGAAATTTAATATTACAAAAACTCCAATCTCTTAAGACAATTCAAACGACTAATTATAGCATACTTATAATGATATGTGGTAATCGGAGAATATTATAATGCCCTTACAAGTCTCACATAATTTTCAATTCTAATTGCATCACCTTGTGGACCAAATCCATCAGGATAATCAGTTGCCTTACCTACTTTGGGATCACTTCTTTGTGAACCTGCACCGTGAACATCCAACCATTGCGAAAACATTTTCCCCATTGATCTACCAAATGAAATATATGTTGCTTTTTCGCCAGGAGATTTTGATGAATTTATATGAGTAGTTGATGACCAATAACAACCATAATCATCTTGCCCAGCCTCATTTTTAATTTTCATAGTCCGGAATAATGGGTCTATAGCTGCAGTATTTGTAGCTTCCGGTGAACGAGTATAATCAACAATACTTTGCAACTCTTTAATATCTGGAAGTTTCCAATCATTATGACCTAAATAATTTTCACTATTTTTTTTCTGAACCCAAGCCAAAGCCTTCTCCCAATCCATGCCCGCTCCACTATCGTTTTGCGACCACATTAATTTCGTAGCCTCATCTGTGATCGTTCCATCACCATTATCTTTAAATTTATTTACACCATAAGCTAGATTTCCTCGGACATAATACGCATAGAATTTTTTTTCATCCAAGCCATTCATACTAACAGAAGACGGATATCCTTTTATACGACCATCGGCGAAATTTACACCAAACATTGTCTGAAAAATTAAGAAAGTCTTACCAGAATAAATCGTAGAAGTAGCCACTTGAGCATCAATAATTCTCTCTCCTGAATCTAAATTACCATAAGCAAATTTGAAATAATTAGTATCAATAAACGGCCTCAAGTTTGAAGATTCTGTTGCATCAGGTTTAACATCAACACCACTGAAATTTATCAAAGAATATAATTCTTTTATCGTTGGTAGTCGCCAATCAGAATAATTGCCAGTTTTGACATTACCAGCAAATTTATTAGCATCACTGAGAGTCATTTTATCCGAATAATTTATTATTCCATCGCCATTAATATCAAGTGTTTGAGTCCACATTAAACCAGTTACTAAATCAGAAATAGTACCATCACCATTATCTTTATACTTAGGTTCATTAGTGCTAAATTGAGCATCTTGACCGTAAAAAGCGTCACTAACTTTCGGAGCTTTAATTTCAGCCCCTTTACTATTCCAAAAAGTACTTTGGCCAGTATCGACAATAGGGTATGTTCCGGAACCAGCCTTTGCTCGTTCAGTTGAAGTAATATTCACTGTCCTAGTAAATAGTAAAATTGAAACAAAAATTATAGCTAAAATGATAAGTACAACTATAGCTATTAAACTATATTTTAAAACTTTTAATATTTTGTTTTTCATAATATTTAATAAATGTGAAAAAAGAGTTAATAAAATTCTAACCCTAAATATCCTGACAGAAATACACTTACGACTTTTACATTATTATATATTTTTATTGAGAAAAAAAGAGGAAAACTTTATTTAGTGTCAAGAAATGCTCGTAATCTTTTAAAGACTTTTCCTGTAACTGTATAACTATGCTTTTCTTCAAATGTCATTTCTGCATAAGTTCTAAAATCACCTTCAGGAATGAAAATCGGATCCCATGAAAAACCATTATCCCCCCTTGGTTCTGAAGGAATAATTCCTTCTACAGATTCTTCAAAATAATGAGTTTCTTGACCATCATAATACCCTAATATAGTTAGGGATTTAATACCGTGCTGATTGAATAAATTTGCAATTTGACATGTTTTTTCTGCTCCTACAGTTTTATCATAATACCATTTGATAAATGGCCCAGGAAAACCATTCAATGCTTCTATATATAAAGAATCATCTGTAACCAAACATGGCTTTTTCACAATATCGTAAGCATACTGCAACTTATATTTTACAATTTCATGGGGATCTAAACTTTGGATTTCTGGAACTGCGAAATCTGTATTACTGATATCAAATTCATTTAATAAGTTTTTTGCTACCTCAACTTTGTTTTTATTTTGAGTAACGTAAATCAATTCCATTAGAATATTGCAATTGAATTAATTTGATAACAAGAATAATTATTTGAAAATTTATTATTATATTGGAGCGGGGAATGGGACTCGAACCCACGACATTCTCCTTGGCAAGGAGACATTCTACCACTGAATTACCCCCGCAATAACCACAATGCAGAAATACTCCTGCATTGCTATTAAAGCTTAGAATTTCTTTTCAGAAAAAACTTCATGTTTTCTAGATACTGGATCGTACTTTTTTAATGATAGTTTTCCTTCTAGTTTCTTATTTTTCTTCTTATAGTAAATGAAACCTGTAATTGGATTAACAAGTTTAATATTTTCCATTACTTTCTTTTTCTTTCCACCTTTTTTAGCTGCCATAGTAACAAATGCTTAATTTACGCCTAAGATTATAAAGTATAATTAAAAATTTTACTACTCCCCTACCCTTATACCATTATTTGCAAAAAGTAAGATTAAATAAGCTATTTGCTAAATATTCCCTTGGTATTTACTGGATAACGACCAGTAAAACATGCACCACAATGTTTAGTCTTTTCAAATATATCTATTCCATCCAAATCTTTAATATTACCGTTTTTTCCAGATACAGCATCGACAAGTTCTTCATTTTTTAAATAACGCAAACTATCGGCATTGCCAATCGCCTCCTGTATTTTTTCGATATTACCATCTGATTGTGCAGCTATTAATTCATCATGAGTAGCGAAATCTACTCCCATGAAACACGGATGAAGGATTTGAGGTGAGGCAATACGCCAATGAATTTCAGCAGCACCTGAATTTTTCAGAATTTCAGTGATTTTTTTTGCTGTTGTTCCTCGGACTAAAGAATCATCAACAATTACAACTTTTTTCCCACGAATATCTATTTCATTCACACGGTGTTTAAGTATGGATGCATTTTCTCTAAACTTGGGAGAAATAAAGACACGACCAGAATAATAATTTGTTACTAAGCCTGTTTTCGGAACTAAAGTAGCTGCTGTTTCTGGAATATCTTCTGACGATAAATTAAATTTTTCTGGATTTTTACAGACCTGTCTTATCATTTCCTCAGCATATCCCTGACCGTAGGCTCCACCAGATCCCATAATTGGAATGATAATGTCAGGTAGAAAGCCTTCTTTTACATCAGCTATAGCTAACTTACGACCACACTCATATCTGACTTCCGTAACATGTTTACCAAAAATAATACTATCTGGTGCAGCTAAATATATATATTCAAAAATGCAATGAGAAGTCTTAATTTTTTTCAACCTATTATCCATGAATATAGCTTTTATCCCTTTATCGCTGATGACAACAGCTTCGCCTTCGCGAACTTCGCGTAGAAATTTAGCTCCTATAGGTCCAAAAGCCGCACTTTCCGAAGCAATAACATAACCGTTATCATCATTCAAAATTCCAATTACCAAAGGACGAAATCCCCATGGATCTCGACAAGCATACATCTTGCCCTTATACTCCATGACGAAATTATAAGAACCTTCAATTTGAGGCAAAGCATTTACTAATTTTTCTTCAATAGTATCTCCTTTGGAATTCAATATAAATTGATGAGCAATCCATGTATCACTTTTTGCCTCATTTTGTATACTTTTTGGTAACATTTTTAATAAATCTTTAGCGTTTGTAATATTTCCATTATGAACTAATGCAAATTCATCGGTAATGAAAGGTTGCCATGCGTCTAAATTTCCTGATGTAGAATATCTATCTTGACCAATAGCAATATACGGTTCTATTGAGGATAAATCATCAAGAACTTCAGTAGTAAAGACCTGCTTAGCCCAACCAGCACCACGATACGATATCCCTTCTTTGCCATTTGTAACCCACATTCCAGCGCCTTCCTGACCTCGATGCTGAAGTGAATATAGTAAAGATAGCATCAAACCAGTTACATCATGATTATGCGAATAAATTCCAGCTACACCACAATTGTGTTGAATTTGCTGATCTTCTGAAGGTTTCATATTAATTAAAAATTTTTTATTAATAAAAACTATGTTTAAATCTTTATCATAGTTATGTCAAGTTAGCGTTTTGGTTCAAAAATCCCTCCTATGGTGTTGTCAAGATGCTAAGCGAAGGATCTCGCCCTTCCTTTCTATGTCATGCCACCCTTCCGCCGTATCTGTCATTCCTGCGAAAGCAGGAATCTATGTAGCTTCTTATCACTTTCTATGTCATGCCGCTCAGCGGCATCTCGTCGGAATATTTCAAAACAAAGAACGGAAATGAACACACCCCGCCTTCGGCACCCCTCTTAATAGAGGGGACTGGGAGAGGGAATATGAACACCCCGCCTGTTCCTACACAAACCCCTTCCGTCACTTCGTGCCACCCTCCCGCGAATCTGTCATTCCTGCGAAAGCAGGAATCCATGTCCCTTGTACGAAGTTTCTGCTTTGCCGAAGGGAATGTCACCCTGAGCTTGTCGAAGGGCGACTGTAGGAAAACTTGAATGCAAAGGAAAAAATTCAATAACCTCTCTGTCCTAACGGACATCTCTCCTTATGTATAAGGAGAGAATATAAAAACATAACTAGCTCCTCCCGAGGGAGGGATTTTTAAAAGACAAGTTCTTCTTAAGCAAACCCCAACCTCCAGCAGGGAATTTTTTTCCTTTACCATATGATAAAATACAATCTAAGTATAATTCCAAATATTTGGTAATAAACAATGATTTCGCATCCTTTAATATCAAAATTGATAAACATTCCATCACTACCTGGTTGCTACATTTACCGTGATGAAAACAATAATATTCTTTACATTGGTAAAGCAAAAAATCTAAAAAATAGAGTCAAATCATACTTTGCTAATTATGCAAATCTTGAAGCCAAAATTCAGATTATGATCGACAAAGCTAGATCAATTGAGACATTAACGGTTGAGTCTGAAATTGAAGCATTAATACTTGAGGCAAATCTTATTAGAAAATATAAACCTCAATATAACTCGGATTTAAAAGATGATAAAAAATACGCATGGATAAAAATAACGAATAAGGATGAATTTCCAGCAGTTTTCAAAACAAGAGAATTAAAAAATGATGGTAATAAATACTTTGGTCCATATCCATCAGGTGTAATGAGAGATAGTTTATTAAAATTTTTGAGAAAACAATTTCCATACAGAACATGTTATTTGACTATCACAGAAGAAGGTAATAATAAATTTATAGAACAAAGAAAAACAGCAATAGAAAATGGAGGTAAATTGCCAAAATCAAGACTATGTATGTTTTACCATTTAGGTCTTTGTTCAGGTCCATGTGACGGATTAGTGAAAAAAAAGGAATATAGAAAAAATATTAATAATATCTCCAGATTTCTGTCAGGAAATAAAAAAGATATTTATGAAAATATTAAAAAAGATATGAATAAAGCTGCTAAATCTGAACATTTTGAATTAGCAGCAAAATTACGTGATCAAATGCAAAATTTAGGTTATTTCATGCAGAAAATAAGAGTCGAATACGGTGATGATGAATTTATGGTAAAAGAATTAAATAAAGAAAGATCAACAGAAGGTTTATCCGAATTAATTACAATAATTAACAAAAGAATCGAATTTCTTATTTCTTCACATCATAATTTAACTTCCGAAATTCAGAAAGAATCCGATTTACGTTTATTAAATAAACAACTTCAACCGAAAAATAATTTTAGAATCGAATGTTATGACATTTCAAATATTTCAGGAGTTTATGCAGTAGGTTCGATGGTAGTTTTTGAAAATGGAATTGTAAAAAAATCTGATTACAGAAAGTTCAAAATAAAAACTTTGGAAACGCCTAATGACTACAAAATGATGATGGAAGTTCTAGGTAGAAGATTAAAATATTTACCAGAATATAAAAATGAAAACAATATCGAATTTAAACAAGATGATTCGTTTATACAGACTCCAGATATAATAATCATAGACGGAGGAAAAGGACAGTTATCATCTGCACAAAGAATAATTGATGAAATGAAGTTGAATATTTTATGTGTTGGATTAGCAAAAAGAATGGAAGAAATTTTCTTACCTGGAGAAAATAAACCGATTATTTTCAAAGATAATTCTGAAGCTAAATTTCTAATCCAAAGAATACGTGACGAAGCGCATAGATTCGCCATTACATATCATAGAAGTTTACGAAGTAAGGGGATGATCCAAGACAAAAAAGCTAAACTACACAGCAAAGCCCACGAAAAGCAGTGGAAGTAATTATTCTTCAATAAAGTAGGCTGACAGACTTGTCTTCTAAAAATCCCTCCCTCGGGAGGAGCTAGTTTTGTTTTTATATTCTCTCCTTATACATAAGGAGAGATGTCCGTTAGGACAGAGAGGTTATTGAATTTTTTCCTTTGCATTCAAGTTTTCCTACAGTCGCCCTTCGACAAGCTCAGGGTGACATATTTTTTAGTTTCATTTTTTCAAAATTCCCCTCTGGGAAGAGGGGTGCCGAAGGCGGGGTGTGTTCATTCCCATTCTTTGTTTTGAAATATTCCGACGAGATCCCTCATTTCACTCGGGATGACATAGAAAGGGATAAGAGGCTACATGGATTCCTGCTTTCGCAGGAATGACAGAAGGGGCTTGTGTTTTCCAATCCCCTCTAGCAAGAGGGGTGCCAAAGGCGGGGTGTGTTCATTTTCCCTCTCCGAATCCCCTCTGTGAAGAGGGGCGCCAAAGGCGGGGTGTGTTCATTTTCCCTCTCCGAATCCCCTCTTGCTACTACACCTTACCCACAACTTCACAAAGAATACCTATACAACAA
>JBAXGO010000014.1:0-26250 GCA_037139335.1 bacterium | reverse complement strand
AAAGTATTGAAGAAGTAATAGCAGCTGCTAATCATACTGTTGCTGTTGCCGAAAAAGCTAAAAAACAAGGCCGTGGCAGAGGGCGAGACGAGAATGCCGCTTAAATAAGATTATATCCCAGTGCTTGATTGTACTGGGATTTTTTGTTATACTCCCCCTACCGCACAAAATTTATCTATTTCGAGACACTCTGTTACCTGGCAGGGTGATATTTTTGTTTGTGTAAAAATAATAATTTTTATATCTAATTATGAAGAATAAACGCATAAACCTCTCCGATGTAAAGCCCCTGATGCAGTATCCTCATTTGATTCAGCCTCAGCTGGATTCATTTAGAAGGTTGATTGATAAAACCATACCCGAAATTTTTTCGGAAATCAACCCTATCCAGGATAACACAGGTAAGCTTTGGACATTGGAGTTTCTATCCAATCGGCTCGAAAAGCCAAATCATACCATTAAAGAGTGTCTAAGAAAGGAACTTTCTTATGATGCACCTCTTTATTACAAAGTCAGACTTATTAACAAGGTCTCTGGAGAAATCAAGGAACAGGACATATTCCTCGGTGATGTTCCTCTAATGACCGATTTTGGTAAATTTATAATTAATGGTGTGGAACGTGTGGTTATACACCAAATTGTCAGAGCAGAAGGTGTTACTTTCCTTCCTTCAGACAATGCGTCTCCTTCCAGAAAATTATTCATGGCCAAGATTATCCCAACTAGAGGATCTTGGTTGACTATTGATGTAAACAAAAATGGTGTAATGACAATTCGTCTAGCGCCAAAAAGACCAAAGGTAAATTTGGTAACCTTTCTCAGGGCAATGGGTTACTCATCAAATGCTGAAATTCTAAATATCTTCAAAGATGTGAGCAACGAAGAAGACTTCGACATGATTGCTGCATCAATGGCAAAGGATTCAACTACAAATAGCTCAGAAGCTATTATGGATATTTACAGGAAATTGAGACCTGACGTCATAACAAATCTCGAAAATGCAAAAGTTTATATAGATAATATTATCTTTAATCCAAAGAGAACTTTGATTGGTGAAGTTGGTCGATACCAATTGAACAAAAAATTGGAACCAATATATAGAAAGGAAATTAACGAAGATGCATTGGCATTGGATGTTAATGACATGATCGGAATTATCAGAAGACTCGTACAAGTAAATGTAGGTACAGCACCAATTGACGATGTAGATCATCTAGCAAATAGAAGACTAAGAGGTGTCGATGAATTATTTGGTGAAGTACTCAGAGCTGCTATTAAAAAGATTGAAAAAAATGTAAAAGACAGAATGAGCATTTATTCAGCAGATCAGCTTTTGGTCCCATCAGACTTACTTTCTTCAAGACCAATAACAACTGCTGTAAACGAATTTTTCGGTACATCTACAGTGTCACAATTTCTTGACCAAATCAACATTCTCGCTGAACTTTCTAATCTAAGACAAATTACAGCAAGTGGTCCTGGTGGTATTGATGCTAACAGAGCAACATTCTCAATCAGAGATATTCACCACTCACAATACGGAAGAATTTGTCCTATCGAAACACCAGATGGTCCTAGAGTAGGAGTTGTAACCCGTATGTCAATTTATGCAAGAATAAATGATTACGGATTTATCGAAACACCATATGTGAAAGTAGGTCATACCGTTGAAGTCGATTCTAAACATGTTAAGAGATTAATAAATAGAATTGCAAAAGAAGATATTATTGACGCAAAAGGCAAAGTCATTGTCAAAGCATTGGATGTGATTGACGAAAAGAAGGCTGATGCAATAGTTAAAGCAGGATTGGAAACAATCGGTGTGAAAGCATATATCACTGATGAAATTTCATACATGGATGCTGATGCAGAAGGAAAATTCTGTTTCACATTGGCAACTATCAAAAAAGATGAATTTAATAATATTACAGATGAATTAGTTCCAGTTAGATCTGGTAGCAAATTTGTTGTCGATATTCCTGACAAAGTTGATTATGCTGATGTTGATTCAATTCAACTTCTAGGAGCTACATTTGCAACAATTCCTTTCGGAAATCTAGATGATACTTCTAGAACAGTACTTTCATGTCAGATTGTGAAGCAGGCTGTTCCTCTTATTCATAGAGAAGCTCCAATAGTTGGTACTGGTATTGAAGAATTCATGGCTAGAGAATCTGGAAGTGTCTTAGTTGCCAAGAGAGCAGGTACAGTTGAATATGTAGATGCCAAAAAGATTATTATTAAAGTCGATGGTAAAACTGGTAAAGATTCAAAAGATGAATACGAACTAACAACATTTAGTAAATCTAATGAAGAGACACTTCAACACCAAACACCAACAGTAGATCTTGGTGAAAAGGTTAAAGAAGGTCATATCTTAACTGATGCTTCAAGTGTAGAAAGTGGTGAATCAGCTATCGGTATAAATATGCTTACAACATGTATGTTTATGGATGGTAAGACATACGAAGACGGTATCTTGATTTCTGAAAGAGTCATTCAAGAAAAAATTCTTTCTTCTGTTATGATTAAACTTTATAAAAAAGAAGTTAGAGAAACCAAGTTAGGACCTGAAGAAATTACTAGAGATATTCCTAATGTTTCAGAAAATTTACTAAAGAAACTTGATGCTGATGGAGTAGTTCGAATCGGTGCAGAAGTCAAAGATAGTGATATTTTAATCGGTTGTGTCGCACCAAAAGGAGAAGTTGATTTAAATCCTGAAGAAAAATTGTTAAGAGCAATTTTCGGTGATAAAGCAGCTGATGTTAAAGATATTTCGACAAGAGTACCTGTTGGAGAATACGGTATTGTCATTGATACTCAAGTATTAGATAGAAGCAAAGGTGATAAATTGCCTTCAGGAGTTTTGAAACAAGTAAGTGTATGGGTTGCTCGTGTTCACAATGTTGGACTCGGTGATAAACTTTCGGATATGCACTCTCAGAAAGGTGTTATTGCCAAAGTTATGCCTGTTGCAGATATGCCTTACTTAGAAGATGGTACACCAATTGATATTGTTCTAAATCCATTGTTCTTGAAACGTATGAATGTAGGTCTTATCAAAGAAATGTGGTTTGCAAATGTAGCAAAAGCTATGGGTGTTAAATTCGCAATTCCAACATTCGCACCTATTAATGATGAAAAATTGAACAAATTAATGGATGATGCAAACGTCAAAGTAGAATCAAAAATGACAGTTTACGACGGTAGAACTGGTATACCTTATGATGAAAAAATAGCAGTAGGTTATAAATATATGCTTAAATTGAAGCATATATCCGAAGAAAAAATTCACGCAAGATCTGTTGGACCTTACACTATCATTACTCAACAGCCTTTGGGTGGTAAAGCTCAAATGGGTGGTCAGAGATTCGGAGAAATGGAAGTTTGGGCACTTCAAGCATACGGTGCTGCATTTAATCTAAAAGAACTTCTTACGATTAAGTCTGACGATATTGTAGGTAGATCCAAAGCTTATGATGCAATTGTACATGGACAAAAAGTAGTAATGGAAGGAATGCCTGAATCATTCAAAGTATTTATGAATGAACTTAGATCATTAGGATTGGAGATGAATCTGCTTGCAGCAGAAGGTGGAGATGAGCTGGTAGAAGTCGCTGTCGATGAAGTAGTAGAAGCATCAGACTTGGATATAGAAATCCCAGTTGAAATGACTACAGAATTAGCAAGTGATATAGCAATATAAAATAAAGGGCATATGTCAAAATATGCCCATAGAATGTCAATAATTTATTTATTCTTATTAAAAATATATGGCTCAAAACAATAATACAAAAGACTTCCAGGCAGTACAGCTTGTAATAGCCTCTCCAGATCAAATCAGATCTTGGTCTTTTGGTGAAATAACAAAACCTGAGACTATGAACTATAGAACTCTAAGAGCAGAATTAGACGGTCTTTTCTGTCCTAGAATTTTCGGACCAGAAAAAAGTTATGAATGTTACTGTGGAAAATACAAAAAAATTAGATACAAAGGTGTTGTTTGCGATAAATGTGGTGTTTTGGTAGCACATAGATCTGTTCGAAGAGAACGAATGGGACATATCAAATTAGCTGCTGATGTAGTACATATTTGGTATTTAAATGCAGTTCCATCCAAGATTTCTTTACTTCTAGATATTCAGCAGAAGAAACTTCAATCCGTTGTTTATTTTTCTAGATATCTTATTACAGATGTCAATGATGAAGAGAAGAATATTTCAATGAAGAAAATTGATGATATTTACAAAGAAAATCTTGAAGAATTAGCAACTGAAGTTGATAAGAAAATTGAAGAAATCAAGACTTCTGAAGAAGAAAAAATTAAAGAGCTTGGTGATATCAATAATGATAAACAGGGTATGGAAAGAGATCGAATCACACATGCTGCTGCTTTGGAAGTAGCTCGAGTTAGAGAATCTATGGCTCAAAGTAAAGGTGAATTGGATCTTGAAATCGAAAGATTGAGAACTCTTGTTCAAAAAATTCGTGTCTCAGAAGTATTATCAGAAGAAGAAATGCTAAATCTTGAAGAAACAGGATTAGACGGCTTCTTCACAGCTATGATGGGTGCATCTGCTGTCAAAGAAATGCTTCACAAAGTTGATATGAAGAAACTTTATGATATTCTTCTCGAAGAATCACATTCCAAATCAATGCAAAAGAGATTGAAAGCATTGCAAAGATTGAGAATTGTTGGTGGCTTCATGAAAAATAATACTAAGCCTGAATGGTTGGTAATGGATACAATTCCAGTAATACCACCAGAATTAAGACCAATTGTTCAATTGCAGGGAGGTAAATTCGCAACCACTGATATGAATGATTTGTACAGAAGAGTTATTAACAGAAATAACCGTCTAAAATCACTTGTAAATAGAGGTGCTCCAGAAGTCATTTTACGAAATGAAAAGAGAATGCTTCAGGAAGCAGTTGATGCTTTGATTGATAATTCACATAGACCTTCACCACCTGTTGTTTCTAACAGAAGAATTCCTTTGAAATCACTTTCTGATAGTCTCAGAGGTAAGAGTGGTCGTTTCAGACAAAATCTTCTTGGAAAACGTGTCGACTATTCAGGTCGTGCTGTTATCATTACTGCTGGTGCAGATATTAGATTGGATCAATGTGGTTTGCCAAAAAAAATGGCTTTGGAACTATTTAAACCATTTGTTATTAAAGAACTTGTAGAAAGAGGTATTGCAACCAATATCAGAAATGCAAAAAATATGCTTACAACCGATGTTCCAGACATGGTTTGGGATATTTTAGCTGATATTATTAAAGAACATCCTGTAATGCTAAATCGTCCACCTACGATGCATAAACAGAGTATTCAAGCGTACTATCCTGTACTTATTGATGGAGATGCAATTGCTATTCATCCAATGGTTTGTGCTGGTTTCAATGCTGACTTCGATGGTGACCAGATGGCTGTTCACGTCCCAATTTCTCAGGAAGCAATTCAAGAAGCTAGAGATTTGATGATGACCAAAAATAACATTCTTAATGCAGAACACGGTAAAATTATTATCGGTCCTGATAGAGAACTTATTCACGGTATTTATTATATGACTGTTGTAACAAATAGATCCAAGACAATTGATACAATTTTCTCAGATCCTAACGAAGCAATATTGGCATATAGCTCACAGCAAATAAAACTTCAGGACAATATTAAGGTCTTCGTAAACGATGAAGTTGTTGAAACAACTGTAGGTAGACTTATTTTTAACGAAATACTTCCAACAGATTATCCATTTGTAAACAATACATTATCGAAGAAAGAAATTAGTGCATTATTTGGAGATATTTTCAAAAGATACGGACCTGTAGAAACTGTTGATGTTTTGAATAAAGTCACAAAACTTTCTTTCACATATGCTACTAAATCAGGTTTCTCTGTAGGACTCGATGACATTGTTGAAGCGCCTAATAAAGGCGAAATTATCGAAAATGCATTGAAGAAAACATTGGAATTAGACCAGTATTATCAAATGGGTGTTATGTCGTCCAAAGAAAAGGTAAAGAAATTTATCGAAATCTGGAAAGATTATGCGATGAAGGAAATTCTAAAAAGTACTTTGGAAGTCATGGATGACAATAATCCTATTAAGATGGTTATCAAATCAGGGGCTCGTTGGACAAATGAACAAATTCTTCAGGTCGCTGGTATCAAAGGTATCGTCATGGATCCTAATAATAAGGTTGTAGAATACCCAATTACATCAAACTTCTCTCATGGTTTGAATCCTATGGAATACTTCGTATCAGCCAGAGGAGCTAGAAAGGGACTCGTAGACACAGCTTTGCGTACAGCAGAAGCTGGTTACTTAACAAGAAAACTAATTAATGTAGCTCAAGACTCTATAATTAGAGAACATGATTGTGGTACAGAAAGAGGTATGTTGTTGAAGAGAGCTGATGATGAAAAGAGAGGTTATACATATTTACAAAGAATTACTGGTAGATGGGTTTCAAAAGCTGTTATCGGTAAAGGTGGAGAAATTATTGTAGAAAAAGGTGAAGAAATTACACCTGAATTAGCAAAAATTATTGAAACACAAGAAATTGATAACATTGAAGTTAGATCTTCAATTGGTTGTGAAACCAAATACGGTCTATGTCAGAAATGTTATGGTTATGATTTGGGTACTGGTACTACTGTTCAGATGGGTAAGGCTGTTGGTATAGTTGCTGCTCAGTCATGTGGTGAACCTACAACTCAGCTTACATTGAGAACATTCCACTCTGGTGGTATTGCTTCTGCTGACATCACATCTACAGGTATTCCAAGACTTAACGAATTGTTCGAAGCTAGAGTTCCAAGCGGTGCAGCTATCATTTCCGAAATTGATGGAATGATAACAATTTCTGAAAGTAAGAAGAAAAATATGATTATTATTACAGTAAGTAATATGTCAAAAGATAATCTGGATTTCGAAATTGCAGAAGGCGATGTCTTAGCTGTTACAACAAAGGATAAAGAAGTTAAGTTAGGTCAGTTGTTAATGACAAAGGCTGATGGTGAAAAAATTGTTTCACCTAGACCTGGTGTTATAAAAATAACAGCAGAAAAGATAATTCTTCAATCCAAGATCAAAGAAGAAGTCAAATATGAGTTAATGAAGGATGAAGAATTACTTGTTGTAGATGGTGAAAAAGTTGAAGCTGGACAGTTCATTACACATGGTAATATTAATCCAAAAGTACTTGTCGAAACCAAAGGTTTAATAGAAGCTCAGAATTACATGATTAATGAAATTCTTGGTGCTTATAACCAACAGGGTGTACAGTTATCTGAAAAACATATCGAAATCATTGTTTCAAGTATGAGTAAATATGTCAGAATTACAGCTCCAGGAGATTCAACATTCTTACCAGGTGAATTTAGAGATTTAAGCACTGTTGAAATTATCAATAAGGAATTGGTTGCTGATGGTTTAGAACCTGCAAAATTCTCCAGACAGATAATGGGTGTTACTCAAGCATCTTTGAAGACAGAATCATTCTTATCCGCGGCTTCGTTCCAAGAACAAGTTCGAGTTTTATCAGATGCTGCTGTTCTAGGAAAGATCGATTATTTGCGTGGATTGAAAGAAAATGTTATGATCGGAAGGCTTATTCCTGTTGGTGACCGTGCTGCAGAGGTAGTACTTCCTAACAGAAAAACTGTTTAATAAATGATCAGCCGTGGTGAAATCCGCGGCTGTGTATTGTTAATAATCAAACTTGCTGGATTATTAACTCGATTCGATAAATATTTAAATTACATAAAATGGCCAGAATATCACAACTCATCAGAAAACCTAGAGTTAAAGTAACAAAAAAATCAAAATATAAAGCAATTCAGTCTAATCTGAGTACTATCAAAGGTGTCGTAAGAAAACCTGCAGACAATCCTTTCAAAAGAGGTGTTTGTACTACAGTTCGTACAATGACTCCTAAGAAACCTAACTCAGCTTTGAGAAAAATCGCAAAGGTTAAACTTTCAAATGGGATGTCAGTATTGGCATATATTCCAGGAGAAGGACATAATCTTCAAGAACACAGTGTAGTAATGGTAAAAGCAGGTAGAGTTCCAGATCTTCCTGGCGTGAAATACAAAATTGTCAGAGGAAGATATGATCTTCAAGGAGTAGCTAAGAGAAGAAAGAGCAGATCTATTTATGGTGCAAAAACACCTAAAGAAGCTGTAGCCAAAAAGTAATTTCCAATTACGAATGGCAAATGATTTAATGCTTGCTGCATTTGTTATTCATGGATAGAGTCATTTGTAATTATTAATTAGTATATTTGATATGAGAGGAAAAAAAGCACCTAAACGAGTAATAGCACCAGATCCATTATATGGAGATGTACTATTATCCAGATTTATAAATATGGTTATGCTTGATGGTAAGAAGTCTACTGCACAAACAATTGTTTATGGTGCATTGGATGATGCTTTACATAAGCTGAATAAACCAAATTTAAAACAAATTGAAATATTTACCAAAGTAATGACTACTTTGAAACCAGCAGTAAGACTGAGATCTAGAAGAGTAGGGGGAGCAAATCTTCAAATTCCAGTCCCTCTAACTGACGATCAAGCCAATTTCTTAGTAATGAAATGGTTAATCGACGCTGCTAGAGCAAGAAAAGGAATGGATATGTATCTCAGACTCAGTGCTGAATTTGTTGATGCTTTCAACAATACAGGTACAGCATTTCGTAAGAAAGAAGAAATGCATAAAATGGCAGAAGCTAACAAAGCTTATTCTCATTTTAACTGGTAATCTTTTTACAAAAAATTTTAAGGAACTCGTAAGGGTTCCTTTTTTTGTTGGAGGGAAGTTAAGAGTTAAGAGTTAAAAATTAAGAGTTAAGAGTTAAGAGTTAAGAGTTAAGAATTAAGAATTAAAAATTAAAAATTAAAAATTAAAAATTAAAAATTATGTCACCATGAGTACTCGCAGTACAGGCTTTGTCGAAGGGCGACAGATGGATTTCCTACATCATGGTTCGACAGGCTCACCATGACAACATTTTACTAAACTAACTAAACTAACTTAACTAACTAAACTAACTAAACTAACTAAACTAACTAAACCAACTAAACCTACTTAACCAACTAAACCTACTTAACCAACTAAACCAACTTAACCAACTAAACCAACTTAACCAACTTAACCAACTTAACCTACTTAACCTACTTAACCACCGGTGTTTTACCAGTTACTGTGATCCACATTTTACCTCTGTTTAAAGAAAGTTCTTTACCAGAAACTTTATCGTAGTATTTAGTACGATTTGTTAATTTATCCTTTTTCCAAGTAGCTTCTACACTTTTACCATCTTGAAATATCCATGCATCGCCAGAACCAATTGTCTTAATAATCTTATGCCATTTACCATTATCTTCAGAAACTGTAATTGAAGTATTTTGTACAATCAATGTTTTTGTTGTAATTTGATTTCCAGAAACTTGATCTAACATTTTGCTACTACCAATAGACCTTTTGTACAAATTTGTTGCTGAATCATAAGCCCATTTCGCACCATAATCTTCGGGATAACCTAGAAAATCTACTGATATATCTGTGGCATCTTTGTAAGTTAGTGTTTGATCCATTACTAAATCGTCTTTATATTTCAACATTTGAACATCGCCCAAACCAGTCCAGCCTTTTTGTTTGCCAATGTCCCACAAAGTTTTGGTATCACTAAATGCACAATGCTCCTGACTTTTCGTAATCTCACACGTATGATCTCTATCGAATGAATTACCAGCTCCAGAAACATCTTTAATTCCATATCTAGCTAATGCACCCAATGCATTTGTGGCTTCAATTTCTGATTCTGCTTGACCAATATGCATATATAGAGGATCGTTGTATTCCATTAACCAATCAATATAATACTTTCTTGCAGATCTCACAGGCATTACTTTATCTGTTGTTATACTTGAGGTATCATCGGTATGATTATTCCAAAAAACCGCCATGAATCTAGTTATATCTCCTTCCGCTAATGTTTCATAAACAATGTCTGCATCTTGAAGTCCTGCTTGTGGTCGAGCTCCATTACTTCCTGCTAAGTTTTCTATCATTACTGTTAGAATTTTATTATTCTTTCGTTCTGCAAATTTATCTTCTGGAATCCATGCGCCATTTGTTGGACTTTCTAAAAATACTTTTTTCGGGGCATAAGTGCCTTTGTTATCATTAGAGTCTGAATTTGCAGAGAAAGAACCAAGTGATGTTTGCAAATTTGAAGAAATATAAAAATAGCCTCCTATTCCTGCTGAAAAAATTATAATAAGTGTCAATAAAAGTAAATACCATCTTTTCAAAAAAACAATAAATTTATTTGGCTCTGTTACTTTTGTAATAAGTCCTTTTTCTATAGATAATTCAACTGGTTTATCTACATTGTGTTTTTCTTTTATTTTTATATTCACTTTTCTAAAATTTAAATATAATACAAAATATAACTATTTATACTTTTGCCAACGCCTCTTTCAACGCTTCATTCTCATCATATAATAATTCAACACTTGATATACCTGATTCGATAACTCTCGTATAAATTCGAGTTCTTTCTCTGCTGTGTAGTGATGTCATCATAATACCACTACTTCTTCTGTCTAATAATACAAAACAAAACGAAAGATCTCCACCTGTATCTTCATATGGATTGAACCGTCTGATACTGAATGCAGAAAAATTTTCTTTATTATCTTTAATTATTTTTTCTAATGTTTTATTTGTCGACTCATATTCTGATAATGCAGTATGAATATCTTTATAGTATTTATCTATATTTTCAATAATCGAATTCTTAGTAGATTCATCACCAAAAAATTTATTTAATATTTTTTTTTGCTGAAGTAATAATACAATTGCAGTAATGGATACAATTAGTGATGAAATAGATAATAAAATTGCCAGGTATTCCATAGAATAATGTTTATAAAATATATTATAACGACATATTATTTATATGCAAGCAAAAGAAAAGTTGAATTATATAAATAAAAAAGTACAAAATACTTAAACAAAAATAAATATTTGTAAATCATAGTTATACGATAAATAATATTGACATATAAAAAAAATTAAAGCATTATGTAATAGTATAAATAATACGTGTAGTTATCTTTGTCGCTTATAATTATTAGGTTTTAATCACCGTACGATGTCAATTAGTATTACCAAGTCTCGTCTGACTCTTATTTTTGTTATAATTTTTACAATAATTATAGCAGCTGTAGCAATCGGAACAGCGGTTTTACTACAATCCAGAAGTGTTGGTGGTGATAAAAATAAAGCGGCTACATGTCAAGATGCGTGTAATAGCACAAATATATGTGCAACAGATGCTCAATTAGCTAATCTTCTTGCAGAATGTAATGCACAAGGAGGGTTACCATCTTGTCCGCAGGCTCAAACTTATAATAATATTCTGAGAGATCAAGGTATTTGTAAAAAAAATCTAGCTAATTGTTTAAGTAATTGTACTGGTCCAACATCTCCAGCTTCAATGTGTACAGTTAATGGAGTACAAAAAAATAAAAGTACATTTTGCGGTCTAGCACCCAAAGATGTAGCTAGTGGAGAGTTGGATGCATGGTGTGGTAATAGTTCCGACTGTGGTTGTACAAATGGAACATTGTCTTCAAATCAGTATTTATGTGGAAACTTAAATTGTACTGTGAATGATCCACAAATATTTACTAGAACTACCTGCACTGCCGCAGATAAAAATGCCTATTGTCAACAAAAACAAGGTGGTACTTGTTATGACAATGGAGCTGGATGTACAGCATGTGCATCATCTACAAACACTCCAGTGCCAACAGTTGGTACTGTCGGTGAAGGTGGCAACTGTAGTGGAGGAAAACAATGTCAATCAGGATTATTTTGTGCTACTAACAATATATGTATGCAAGCATGTAATGGTTCTAATACGAGTCAATGTGCATGTGGAGCCAATCCTTGTGATGCTGGAAGAAATAGATGTGCATCTGGAAATCCAGCACAATGTTTAGGTGCTAACGAATGTGCTTCATCAGCAGACTGTTCATCAAAAGTTTGTTTATCTAATAATGTCTGCGCAACTTATAGTAACTGGTTAGTTTCTGGAGCATCTTGTAGGACAAAAGATGGTTTTCCTTGTGCTGAAACACAGTTTCAAAGTGTACCAAATTTAGGTGATCCTGGAGTGAATGGTGTAATGGCAAATTGTGATTGTCGAGGAGCTACAAAACAAGCTGATGGGTGGTATTATTGTAATGGATCCGTTGGGCAAATGGGCTCTGGTGGTGAATGTGGTATTAATTGTGCTGATTTGCCTGCTGGTTCTTCTGGAAATGCGGCTATCTGTGGTAACTATTATAAATGTCCAGGAACTCCCATGACACAATGTTATAAATGTCAAGACGGAACTAGTGGACGGGCTTGTATACCTGGTTCTCTAGTAACGAAGGGGCAATTATGTCTATCAGGTGAAGGTTCAGATTTAAATGCATGTAATAATCAATGTTCTGGTGGTAATTTAACATGTTTTTATTGTGATGGTCCTGCTACTCCTGGACAAATTACGTGTAATTCTACAAATCAAGCTGGATTGAGATGGAATAATACAACAAATTCATGGTACTGTGATGCAGGTAATGGTAAAACAGGATATTTAAGCCAATCAGATTGCACTTCCTCTCAAAATACTAATCCTGATGTAGTCTGTAAAACGATTGTCACATCAGTACCACCAACAACAGGTGTCATAAGTTCATCAGTACCACCAACAACAAGAGTTGTAAATTCATCAGTACCACCAACAACAAGTGTAGTCAGTTCATCAGTGCCAGTTACTACACCTCTTACACAGAGATCTTGTGCAGGTATAGCAGTTACGAGAAACAGTATTGCATTAACAAGTGGCTCAATTGTAACTGCAGGTGATGTCTTGTCTGTCACAATAACTGGAACTAATACTACAGAATCAGGTTTTGATACTACCATAACAGGTGGTTCTGCTGTAGCAAGACAAAGTGGCACTAATGCATTTTCTGGTTCCTTCACTGTTCCTAGCACAGGAACTAATGTTCAATTTATAGGATTTGCATCCAATTCAGGTCAAGAATATCGTAGCCAATTATGTAATCTATCTTTAGTCATCTCATCGACAACTCCACGATGTGAAGTTGATAAAATAGCTGTATTACAAAATTCCACACCTATTACTGGAATAGATACATGCAAAAATGTATATCCAAATACACCAGGTTGTGAATCTGTTGGATTAGCACAAAATGATAAAGTGACTTATAAGGTTGTTGTTTCTAATAAAGGAACAGCCCCAATGACAAATGTTACTGTTTCAGATTCATTGACCATAACAACAGGAACTGGTACTGCTGTTTTCACGACTGATAATAATAGTAATCCAGCAGCTTCATTAAGAAAATGTAGTGGATTCGATGCTACATCAGGAACTTGTACGGGCTATGTTGGCGACACAGCTTCAATTTCAACACCTGCTACATTTGCTGGCACTGAAACTTCAGTAACTTGGAATGCAATTAGCTCAATTGCACCTGGAGAATACTATGAAGCAAGACTCGTTATACAAGCCACTGCATCTGGAAATTATGTGGTTACAAATGGAGTCAGTGTAGCTTCTTCAAATCAGAGTTTAGGAGAATGTCGTGACTTCATATCTCATCCACTTGGAGATGTTCCTCCATCAATTGTGAAGGAAGCGTTTGCAACTAGTGACACAAATAATGCAACTCAAATCTTTACAGCTGGTGATATTGTGGAATACCACATTACATTGAGAGATAGATCGAGTACAGTGGATTATTCTAATCTAACTGTTGTTGATAATTTAAGTCTTCCTTATGCAACATACTTTGATCAATTCAATGCAATGGATAGCAATCCAAGTACACCAAATAATTATAGACCTACATTCGATGCTAACGGTAATGGTGGAAATGGACAAGTTACATGGACTGGAGTCAGTATTCCTACTGGCGGGTCAATATCGTTGAAATTTAGTTTACGATTAAGATCTGATATTGTAGGCCAACCACCTGAGTGTATTGTCAGAATTCCAAATAATGCAATTATTATTAGTGGTATTCCTACAGGAGAAAAGCCAACAAATTCATATGTTATTAATGTAAACACCAGATTATGTTCACCAAGTTTACAGTTAGTAAAAACATCAACACCTCAAAGTACTACACCAGGAGGTACATTTAATGTAAGTTTGAAAGCTACTGCAACAGGCAGTTACAGTTCTACAATAAAAGAAATTACTGATTATTTGCCAACTGGATTTACTTATACATCAGGAACTGCTGCAATAACTGTTTCAAATGGATCTACAACTAGTGTAACAGCTACTGTCTCAGGTCAGAATATTGTTTTCGCAATAAACAATACTGGTGGAATAATACTTGCATCAGGTGAATATCTAACTATTACATTTAAAGTAAAAGCACCAACACAGTCAGATTGTCTGACATATATAAATACAGCAATAATTACTAATCCGCCAGGTCCATCTTCACAATCTACTATGGCTGTTTGTCTCTTACCTAATACAGGTATAGTCGATAGTTTGATCGTATCAATGGGAATTGGTGGTGGTTTGGTAGCAGTATCTTATGTATTCTATAAATATAATCTGACAGAAAGATTCGGATTATTGATAAAGAATAGGGGAAGAAAGAAGTAATAATTTAACTTGTATGTCACAAAGCCCCTTCTACGCAGGAGGGGTTAGTAAGTTAACAATTAATATTAAAAATTAAGAGTTGGGGAAAAAATATGTCATGCCGCTTAGCGGCATCTCGTTGGAAAATAAAAATAAGGACTACTGTCGGAGTTTTTCCCCTCCTTTCCGAGGAGGGGAGCAAGGGGTGGTGCAAACCACTTCCGCCCGCTGAGCGGGCACCCTCCCGAGGGAGGGAATTAATACAGAACACACTCCGCCTGTTCCTACACAAACCCCTTATAACCTCTCTGTCCTAACGGACATCTCCCCTTTTATAAAAGGGGAGAATAATATAATGAACACACCCCGCCTCATCTTTCGCTAACCCCTTCCGTCATCCTACGCTAAAGCTTCGGCTGACACCCTCCCGCGGGGAGGGATTTTTAGAAGACAAGTTTGAAACCCACTTGATAGAGAAATCCAACGGGATGCCACTTGGCGGCATGTTATCGAAGGGGAAAACTTTACAATTTTATTTCTTGTTGAACGCATTTCTACGAATAAATGCGGGAATTTGTGTAATATCTTCATCATTCTGATTGATATCATTAGCTCCTTTTCTAGATGCCTCAGGGAAGGCTGGATTCTGATTACTTTTTTTAAATGAAGTTGATAAATATTCTTCCTCCTCTTGAGGTTTTTGTCTATAATTAGTTATATCAAAATCCTCTGGTTGCGTTTGTTGTGGTCGATGTATAACTTGTGGTTGAACCGGAGCTTGTTGTGTATTAATTGGTTGATGTTGAAAAACAGGTTGTTGATAATTTGCTGTTGGTCGTTGAGTAGGAACATTTGGAGACATAACTGTTTTATCAGCAAAACCTGTTGCAAGTACTGTAACTTTAATATCTTTATCCATCTTATCATCGATTGCAGCACCAACAATAACATTTGCTTCATCAGAAAGATATTGTTGAACAATCTCCATTGCTTCAGATATTTCATGCATTGAAAGTTCTCTATTACCTGTGATACTAACAAGAGCATTTTTCGCACCTCCAATAGAAAGATCTAGAAGTGGTGAACTAATTGCTTGTCTTGTCGCAACAATAGCTCTATCATCACCGCTTGCCAATCCCATACCCATAACTGCTGAACCAGCATCTTTCATCACACTTTTTACATCTGCGAAGTCTACATTCATAAATCCTGAAACAGTAATTATATCTGAAATACTTTTAATTGCCTGTCCCAATACATCATCACCTTTTTTCATAGCTTCTATGAAAGAAACTTTTCTATCAATCGTTTCTAATATTTTTTGATTTGGAATAGTTAATAATGTATCAACCTTATCCTTCATTTCATCCAAACCTCTTTTGGCGTTTTCTGCTCTTCTTCTTCCCTCGAAATTAAATGGCTGATATACAACTCCAATAGTTAATGCACCCAAACCTTTTGCAATACCTGCTACAACTGGTGCTGCACCTGTTCCAGTACCACCACCCATACCGGCAGTAATGAAAACCATGTCAGCTCCTGCAAGAGTTTCGTGAATAATTTCAATATCTTCTTCTGCTGCAGCTTTACCTATTTCCCAATTACCACCTGCACCCAATCCTTTGGTAGTTTCTTGTCCAAGTACAATTTTATTTGGAGCTAAATTTGAATCAAGAGCTTGCTTGTCTGTATTCATTGCAACGAATTGGACATTCTGAATGTCCATAGATATCATTGTATTTACAGCGTTACATCCAGCTCCTCCAACACCTACCACGATTATTCTTGCCGCGGGTGATGAGTCAGGTTTGATTAACATAATTTCAAAATCTAAATTAATAATTCTTTTATTCTCTACGATTCATGTCTAATATAAAACATATTTTACCATTCATCAACTATATAATGCTATTGTCCTATAATATTAAGGTGCAAATTTTTTGAACCAACCAAATACTGAACTTAAAGTAGAACCTACTTTTGATGGTCCTCCACTTGTTCCTATCTCACTTTCCAAATTCATACCTCTGAGAATCAATCCTTGTACTACAGAAAATTCTGGTGATTCAATTTCATCTGTCATTCCAATCAATGCATGTGGTGTACCAATTCGTGCTGGAACACCTAGATGTTTTTGAATAATTTTTGAAATATTGTATAAATTTGCAGTACCACCAGTTATTACGATTCCTGCTGGTTGTTTATATTCATATCCAGCCTTGGTAACTTCGTCTACGACAAATTCGAAAATATCTTCCAATCTTGCTTCTACAATTTCGTCAAACATTCTCTTGGATATAGAATCAATATTTTCCAAATTCAACGCCTTCACATCATATGTATCGCCATCGAAGTCATCTTTTTTTTCTTCAACTTTCGCATCAGAATCTTTACGCAAAAAAGAAGGTGAGTCTGATTTAATAACAGTTTTTTTATTTTTTAAATCAATAATTTTTCCAAAATTTATTTTCAACTTTTCAGCATCAGTTGTTGAAAGTCGTAAAATACTTGCAAGATCTGTTGTAATTAATGATCCTCCGTAAGGTACACAACCACTATAACAAATAGCATCGTCCTCATATATAGTAATTGAAGTTGTACCAGCACCGATGTCTAGTAACATAACGCCAAGTTCTTTTTCTGTATTAGTCAAAACAGATTCTGCAGATGCATAACCTGTAAAAACTGTAGTATCTAAATTTATTCGTATTTGTTCAAATGGTTTTTTCAAATTATGAGTTGCCGTTACCACTGCTGAAATTATATGTGTATCAACTTCCAATCTTGTTCCCGACATTCCAATAGGCTGTCTTATGCCTGGGAGAGAATCTACAACATACTCTCTTTCAAGCACATGAATAATTTCTCTAGAATTGGGGATAGCAACTGTCTTTGCACTTTCAACAGCTCTCTCGACATCATCTTTTGAAATTTCATCTCTGTTGGCAACTGCGATTACGCCTTTATTATTTATACTTGCAATATGTGAACCATTTACGGAAACAATTACAGACGATACTGTGAGTCCAGACATTTTTTCTGCAAGTTCCAATGAATCACTAATACACGTTACTGCCTGTTCAATATTTATTACTACACCTCTTTTTATTCCCTTTGATTCTACAATCGATGTTCCTATAACTTGTGGTTTGCTGTCTATGTCATCTTCGAAGGATGCTATTACAGTACAAATTTTTGATGATCCTACATCAATACCAGTTATTATGTTCTTGGCCATGTTACAAAATGTTAAAAATAAGTTACAGCTATTTTGTCAAATCTCATATCGATACTTTTAATTTTCTGATTTGTCGACAATCTATTATATACCCCAGTCAAATCAGAAACTAGGTTTTTGTAATCTATATTCGGATCGTTAAGTGAAACAGTAATAATTGTATTACTTGATAAAGCTATTTTAACATTTTTTTCTTTATCTATCAGAATAGAATTATATGCTGGTGCTTTCAATTCATTCCAGCTGTTTACAAAAGTTGAAATGGATTTAATATAATCGGCGTCATACTGATATCCAATATTTCTTTTTGGATCATCAATCATTTTTACAACCGGAATATTTTGATACATTTCATTTACAATTTGGTTTTCTAAAAGTTCTTGTATAACTACACCATCTTGAGAAACCAAAACAATATTTTCAAGAGTCCTAATTACTGCTGCTTTGGTACGTTCTTTAACTTCAATAACCAATGTCGAAGGCAGTTCTTTCGTCACTCTTGCGAAATAAAGTATTTTAAATTTATCTCTCAAGCCTTTTTCTATACTATCAGGGTTTACGGTAAGAATCAATTTGTTATCAGTCTCACTGCTGATTGCATTTTCAATATCAATTTTTGCTACTTGGCTATTACCAATTATTTTATAATTTTTTATATTAAATAATCCTGTGAAATAACTTGCTGCAATAAGTCCTACAAAAATAATAATAATTGTTAAAGAAGAAAAAATAGGAGCCTTAGACTTTATCGTATTTTTTATCGATTTGTTATTTCCTCTTGGATTACTCAAAAAATTGCTCTCTACCGATATTTTTGATTTTGTCATAAATATTTGATTTAATACTAACTATGAGTAAACAGAATAAAAAACAAAACAAGTCATTTAAACAGTTTAGAATAAGTTACCGTGATATTTCAAGTATCGCATGGAAATTCTTTGCAGTCCTTTTGATGGTCGCAATGCTGATTAGTACAGTTGTTACAATTATACTATTTTTTATTCCAAAAGATAGTACAAATTCACAGCAAATTGATCCAGAAACTTTACGACAACTTCAAGAAAGTATACAGCAACAACAACTGACACTGACTGTTGCACCTACAAAATAAGTTTCAAAGTATTAAATACATTAGCGATTTATTTAGCGCTATGTCTTTAATACAGCTGAATAGCATTTTTTACTTGTCTTTCCTGCGAAAGCAGGAATCCATATAGCTTCATATCCCTTTCTATGTCATGCCGAATGAAATGAGGGATCTCGTCGGATTAAAGCTTAGCAACATATCGTCTTATTAATTAACGAGATTTCTCACTAACGTTCGAAATGACATAGATCTTCGAAGAGCACACCACAGGCTCATCCCCTTAATCTGTCATTCCTGCGAAAGCAGGAATTCATGCATTCTTGTTGTTACCCTGAGCTCGTCGAAGGGAATGTCACCCTGAGCCCGTCGAAGGGCGACTGTCGGAAAATTTCAAAACAAAGAACGGAATGAACACACCCCGCCTTCGGCACCCCCCTTCCTCCCGATAATCTGTCATTCCTGCGAAAGCAGGAATCTAACCCCTCTGTCACTTTGTGACATCTCCCCTTTTTAAAAGGGGAGATTTGGGGAATGAACACAATAACCTCTCTGTCACTTTGTGACATCTCCCCTTTTTAAAAGGGGAGAATTGGGATTTGAGTTATCACTTATAAAAGTGGAGAATATTATAAATTTTATACAGGTTATTGTTTCGGTACTATTGCGCTTCTGCCATCTGGATAATCATGAAGTACGAAATTTGTTTCTTTCAATAATTTATTAATTTCATCTCGGTACTCATCTGCTTTTTTGAAATTTTTTTCTTTTCTGAATATATTTCTTTCTTCAACTTTAATTTTTACTTTATTAATATATTCTTCCATATCTTCAAGCTCATCAAATTTTTCTACTGATAAATTTTTGAATTGAAGACCGAGTACATCATCGAAACTCAATATTAAATCTCTTTGTTCTTTTCGCGAAATATTATCATCATTCAAAATATCCCATACTGTGCTGAGTGCACCGCTAGTATTGAAGTCATTTGAAATATATTCATCAAATTGTTTTTTATAATTTTCAATATTTGTTTTTGCATCAAGCTTTGATTTATTTTTTCCTTCATTATTTGTATCATCATCTTTCAAAATATTTCTAATTCGATGTTTCAACTTCTTTAACCCTCGTGATGATGCGTCGAGTGCATCCCAAGTAAAATTTTGTTGAGATCTATAATGTGCGCATAGAAAAAAATATCTTAGATCCAGAGCAGAGTATCCTTTAGCTTCCAAATCTTTAATGGCAAAACCTGTGCCATTTGATTTCGACATTTTTCCTCCATCAACCAATAAATGTTCGAGATGAAGCCAATATTTTGAAAAAGGAGATTCTCCATTTGCTGCTTCGCTTTGTGCTATTTCATTCGTGTGGTGAGTTGGTATATGTTCAATACCGCCGACATGAATGTCGATTTTATCTCCAAGAAATTTTTTTGACATTGCTGAACATTCTATATGCCATCCAGGGAAACCATCTCCTTCAGGATTTTGTTCTGTTTTAAATGGTGAAGGCCAATGCTGAGCGTGAGAAATATGCTCACCGTATTGAAATATCCAAAGAGCGAAATCGTGAAGGTGCTTTTTCTTTTCTGTTTCTGCGCTTCCATGGCCAGCACCAGAAATATTATCTTCAAGCTTTTGACGGTTTAATTTATTATATGCTGTAAAACCTTTCTTTTCTTTATCGTCAATATATTTTTGAGTGTCAAAATATACAGCTTCATCGGTGATGTATGCGTAACCCTTGTCGTATAGAGTCTGAATCATATCTATGATTTCTTTTATTGTTTCAGTAGCACGAACTTTGACACTTGGTTCTTCGTTGCCAAGATGTTTGGTATCGCTTTCATATTGTTTGATATATTTATCTGCAAGTTGTAATGGTGTAAGTCCTTCTTTTTTTGACCCTTTTTCCATCTTATCTTCACCTTCGTCTTCGTCACTTACTAGATGCCCGACATCAGTATAATTTCTAACAAATGTTACGTCATAGCCTAGATATTTCAACGATCGGAATATCATATCTCCCACGTATGCAGCTCTCATATTCCCAATATGCTGTAGGCTGTAAACAGTCGGTCCACAGACATACATTTTTACATGTTTAGGATCCATAGGTTCGAAATCCTCCAGCAATCTGGACATTGTGTTGTAGAGCTTTAATTGTTTCATTTGTTAAAAAATTTAACTTATTTTATCAAAAATTCCGCTGTCTTCTAATATACCCTCCCCAGGTATTGTACTATATGCCAGCTCAAATTCTTCTATGTGATCATTTTCTTTTATTTTATCAATAAAAACTAGAGCATTATCGTCAATCTGCGACTCATGTTTTACCATGGCACTTATTTTAACATTTTTTAACTGACTTACATTTACCGTATGTGTGATGTTCTTTTTCTCAAGAGGATTGGTATAAATATTCTGGCAATAATCTAATGCAGAAAAATGATTGTAGAGAAGGGCCTTTACTTTATAACTGGATAAAAGAACGGCTTTATTCACAGCTACGAAAACTGCTATATGATCTAAATGGTAATACCAGCCAGTATTTTCAAAAGTTACGACTACATCAGGTTTGTAACCTTCAATAATGTTTTTTATAGTATTAGTAAGTTTTCCCCAAATGTGACTGTTATTCATCTGACCATCATCAAAATCTAATATTTTGCTCTTGCCGACTTGCAATATAGTTGTAGCATTTTTGTATTCACTTCTTCTAATTGTTTTTATATCTTTTCCTTCAAATTTCTTCTTATTTCTGTTCAAAATACTGCCCGCAGAGCCATCTGTTGCTGTAATTGTGAAAACGTCATGACCTTCCAGTACCAATCTATGGATTGTGCCTCCAGCACCGAAGGTTTCATCATCTGGATGTGCATATACAAATAAAAATTTCATAATATTTCATTAATAAAATTAAAAAACAAAAAAGCTCACGGTTTCCCGAGAGCCTGAATTTTGGTTAAATGATCAGTACTCTCAGAAGAGAGTACAACATACTGGATTGTATATGTTAATGACCATGTACACTAATATTTACCAAATTATATACTTTTTTATTAAAAGTGCAAAAAACTTTGAAAAAGTCTTATTGAATAGGATATAATCCCGCATTATTATATTCCAATGAAAAAGTACGAGAAAGAAATTCGTGAAATTCTTGAAAGACTTGGTGATGATGGGGCTAATCTAGACGATCCGAAGGGTCTTCCAATGAAAGGTAAATATCCAGATATTTTGAAACCAGCTGCGATGGGGCTTGGTACTATTGCGCTTGTAATTATTGTTTCATTGGGGTTTGATTGGTATTCTCGTTCCTTATCAGAAACATTGAGCCATCCATTAATTCCACAAGATTCTGGTCCTAGCTGTTCAGAACAAGCCTGCAAGATAGTTGTTCCAACTCCTCGTTTTGATACAGCTCATCCGAACAATCCATACCAAACTCCAAAACCCAATATGACAAGCAAACAACCGACACCTCAGCCTCAAATAGGACCGTCAGTAACTCAGGCTACAATACGCAATGGAAATTTAGGAAGAAAGGTTCAAAAATATATATAATTTGCTATAATCGGTATATTGAAACTACAAATATGGGCTCGAAATCTCCTGAAAAAATATTAACAAATAGTCCAATAAGATCACCTCAAAATGAAGTGCCAAGATGCTTTCTCGGAAGAGTTTATGATAAGATTGCAAGTACTCGACTCGGCAATAAGTTTCTCTTGGGAGTTGCCTTATTGCAATTATCTATGGGATTAGCAGCATGCAGTGATACTCCACGAGAGACTCCTGTTCCGCCTGTTTCGGCTACAACACTTTCTGAAGATCAGCGTATTGCAACATTCGTTGCACGACCTGATGTAGAAAATACAACACCTTCTCCAACAACAGGATTAAAAGCTTCAACGAAAACTCCGAAACCAACAATTACTCCACCTATTACACCACGTCCTGTATCAACCTTAACTGAAACACAAAAAATAGCTGATTCATTGTTGTCCAAGTCTGTGGAAAATTTTTCGGATAGCTCTATTTATGCCTATGTTGCTAATTATTTGGAAACTACTTCACCAGAGAATAATCCTAATCGGTTGGATGTTTTATTAAAAAGTATTCAATATTTAAGAAATAGTAATTCTGTAGAAATATTTTTAAGTCCTGAAATATCTGGAACAGCTCCAGTTAGTACTCGATTATATGAAAACCTAGCTAGGATGAATATTCAGTTTATTGAAAAATTTTATACTGATAATAATCTTGGACAAACTCCAGATAAAGCCACGACTGAATTTTCAAATATTTGGAACGGTGGATCGAAACAAACCAAAGCTACTGCGAAGGATTTATTTGATAGAAGTATTGAGGCTGCATCCCTAGGTTATATAATCGACAAATATCAGGAATATTTGAAAACTGATAAGCTGGATTTTAGCGATGAAATGTATGGATTAACTATGTTCAAAATAAATGGTAAAGAAAATAAAGCTCTGCAGGATTTAACTACGGCTACTTTTGAGAAATTGAAAAAAGTCCATGGGAATGGAACAAAATTTGGCGATTACGAGGTGGCAAGCCTTTCCAATTTGGCTGGTGTTATAGCTCAACTAAATTTATGGGATTATCGCAATCCAGGCATGATTTCTGAAATAAATAAAAAATTAACTGAAATTGAAAAAGTTAAAGACACATTAATCGCATCAGGTGCAGGTACTGCGAAAGAAGTTGAAAAAACATTGGATGGTATGTGGGGAGATTTGAAAAAAATATTTCAGTTCTTTTTAAGTTGATGAGAATTGAATTTTGAAAATTTGTGTTATAATTATGTAAGCGAGTCAGGATATTGTAAGCTGACAAAGAATTGGCAACAACTTAATCAGAATTAAAGTGTCTTTTTAGCTAATTACTAAAGAGAAACTTGGGTGGAACCGTTCATTATAAAAAAGTTGTCATACTGAGCTAGTCGAAGTATGATCGTCTTAATAGAAATTGAACCCCTTGCGTGTAAGCGTGAGGGGTTTTTTGCTTCTGAGGATAGTTAGAAGGTTCTTATGTTTAATAGGTTTAATAAGTTGTCATGGTGAGCCTGTCGAACCAGGACTGTAGGATTATTCCAACAGTCGCCCTTCGACAAAGCCTGCCCTGAGTTTATCGAAGGGCTCAGGGTGACATTTACTTCGATAAGCCTGGTATAGACAGAGACTTCGTACACCATGACAATTCTGAGAAGGAATAATAAACACATCAAAAATTAAAAAAAACAATGTCATATACAATAACAAAAAACATAATTAAATATTAATTTTAACATGGTCTTTCGTGACTAACTAACTAAACTAACTAACTAAACTAATTAAACTAACTAACCATGACAGAAAAAAAGATTGATTTAGAAAAGTTTGCAGCTTTCTGCAAGACAAGAGGTTTCGTATATGCATCATCTGAAATATATGGCGGATTTTCTGCTGTTTTTGACTATGGTCATTACGGTACTCTTTTGAAGGATAATATCGCCAAAGCTTGGAAAAAAAGCATGGTTCAAGAAAGAGATGATGTTTATGCCTTGGATAGTGCAATATTTATGCATCCTACAGCATGGGTCGCATCTGGTCATGTTGATAGTTTCGATGATCCTCAAGTGGATTGCCGTAATTGTCAAAATCGTTTTAGGGCTGATCATATACTTGAAGAATTTGGCATCAATGCAGATAAAGCACCAATAGACGTAATAAATGCTGAACTTGATGCTCTTCGTCACGAAGATAAAATTAAGTGTCCTGTTTGTGGTTCCAAGGATATTACAGAAGCTAAGCGATTTTCTCTAATGGTGAAATCAAATATGGGATCACCAATTGATAAACTTTCAGAAGAAAATGTGGTGTATTTGCGTCCAGAAACATGTGGAGGTATTTATCTTCAATACAAAAATGTTGTCGAATCACTTCATCCAAAGCTACCTTTTGGTATTGCACAAGTTGGGAAAGCCTTTCGAAATGAAATAGTTGCTCGACAATTTATTTTTAGAACGAGAGAATTCGAACAGATGGAAATGCAATATTTCCTACATCCTGATGTTATGAAAGAAAGTTATGACAGCTGGAAGGAATATAGATGGAATTGGTATCTAGAATATGGAATTCCTGCAGAAAACATACATTGGTATAAACATGAAAAACTAGCTCACTATGCATCTGAAGCATATGATATTGAATACAATTTCACATCATTAAATGGTTTCAAAGAGGTTGAAGGATTTCATGCCAGAGGTAATTATGATTTAACTCAGCATGCCAAATTCTCAGGTGCTAAGCTGGAATTCTTTGATGATACAAGAAATGAAAAATTTCTACCTCATATAATGGAAACTTCTGCAGGTTTGGGTCGTTTGTTCTTCATGTTTCTGGATAATGCTTATACGGAAGAAGAGGTCAATGGTGAAACTAGAATAGTCTTGAAGCTCGACAAGAGGCTTGCTCCTGTCAAAGTGGCAATATTACCACTCATGAAAAAGGACGGCCTTGCAGACAAGGCGAAAGATATTGTGACAATGCTAAGAAAAAATATTGAAGGTATAGTCGAATATGATGAAAGAGGTTCAATAGGTAAAAGATACCGAAGACAGGACGAAATAGGGACTCCGATATGTGTGACCGTCGATTACGACACTATGTCGGATAATACAGTCACCATCCGTGATAGAGATACCATGGAGCAAGTGAGAGTAAGTATCGAGGACTTGCTGAGTAAGATATAAAAAAAGAGCCTCCCGTAGTGGGAGGCTTTTTGTAAAAGTTTGAAAAAATCTAGTGCTAGCTAGAGCTTTTTTATTGCTTTCCTCTTCGTTGTACCTTTATTTTGGCTGCTTTTTTCACTAATATCTGTGGGAACATCCTCCAGCGGGTTTGTCATTCCTGCGAAAGCAGGAATCTAACCTCTCTGTCACGCTGAGCGTGACATCTGTCGAAGGGCTAATTACGTATTAGATAGTTATAAATAAATATAATTAAATAATTTGAGCTATCACTTTATAAAAGGGGAGAATTGTCAAGTACTAAACTAACAAAACTAACAAAACTAACAAAACTAACTAAACTTACTAAACAAACTTATACACAGGTGTTTTGCTATTTACAGTGATCCACATTTTTTAATGGGTGAATTCTACTCCTAAACCGAACAGTTAAATAAAAATTCGTTAAAAACTTCAA
>JBAXGO010000013.1:0-28392 GCA_037139335.1 bacterium | reverse complement strand
GGCTGTAAGTTATTTTTAATAGCATAAAGATAATCATCAAATTCTTCAAATAATAATCTTAAGTCTCCAGATATTGAAAATGATTTAATACCTTTTAGATTCCCTTTTAAAGAGTGTGTTTTCAAGATCGGATTTGTTGGTTCCGTTAAAAATAGAGTTACTTTTCTGATATATAGCTTTTCTAATGTTTTGTTGTTTTTAATTCTTTTTTAATAATGTTTAATAAAATCAGGACTTAACCTAACTTTTGTCATTATTATTTAAAACATTAATCATTTCTTCAATATTATTGACATCTTGTCCTTTTCCGTTTTTTATATCCTTATGTGCTTTTTTTCTAAGTGTCTTTAAATATTTAATATAATCAGGTGAGACCTCATCATTGTTGATTATTGTAATATCAAATTTTCCTTGAGAATAATTTGTAACAAAGAATCTAACTAAATCTTGAATAGATCTAAAACCTTTATTTTTAGCCTTTTCGTTAGCTAATTGTTTTACCTTTTCGTCTATTGGAACTTGAAGCATTGTAGAGCTCATAATAATAGAATCCTAATATGAATCTATTATAACTCTATATGAATATTGTGTCTAATTTCTTAAATCTTATAAAAATATCAGTACAAGTAATCTAGAAGAAGTCGATGGCTACTAATATATTGGCAGAGGTATTAACGAATGATACCCTTTTGTATTAATGATATATTTATGTTGCAAAACCCTAAAGTAACAGAAAAAGCACCTTTACCAAATGTTAATGACGCTCCTCTTCTCGATAATTTGATAGGGAAGTTTATAATGCAGATGACTCTACTCCAATGGATTATCAGCTCAAAGAATGACAATTGCTGAATATACAAGACTAAAATCAGAAAAAAGGTTGGAACTTGATGATTCAAAATTTAGTGAACATCTAGTAGATAATAATGCTTTAAATGAAGCTTTACTATCGTTTATACTTGGTGCTTTACGTGAAGATCTTCTAAATAAGCAAGGGCGACGAGGAAAGAAATGAATTAATTCATATAAGATCTTTCCAGTACTTCTTATTGTTTAAATTATTCTTACACCATCTATATAATTTGGTGTTGAATTCGTATGAGTTGAAAAAATATATACTGTAAAACATTCTATATATGGTTAAATATATATCAAAGTTTCTTGCCGTAATTTTTTCTGCTTCATGATGGATAAATTCAATATCATCTTCATCAAATAATTTATCGAATTCTAAGAAAAGCATGGCTCCAGCTATGTCCATTTGGTGATCTCCAACTACTGTATGCGGACTGAAGTCGAGTAGAGAAGATACTGATAAATCAACTGACAAAAGTATGTTCGTAAAATAATAATCTCCATGCACAAGAGCCTGGTGTGGTTCTGGCAATTCTGATATAAAATTTTTAAATTTTATTACTTTGTTTTCGAAATCTTTGACTTCAGCTATTGCCTTATCTTTTATTGGTTCAATATGAAAATCAATTTTTTTACTAATGAAATCCCACCAACTATCTGAATTAATTTTTCCTTCACATTCCATCAAATTACCGAATTGAGTCTCCAGAGGATGCATATCTGACAAGACTCTGGATGTATTCAAAAAGTTTTTCAATAATTTATGTCTGTGATGTGTATCTAAATTTGGTAGAACCGAAGTATAAATATCGCCAAATAATCTTCTTTCGATCGTGTAAACAATTTTATTTGCTACTTTAATTTCATATATTTTAGGGAAGTCTATAGGTGCTTTGTATACATCTAATTGCTCATAAAATACCTTCAAACTTTCAAGGTATTTCGTATTAGTGAATGGTGCGTTATATATTTTGACGATCTTATTGACTTCGTAAGCGAAAACATAGCTTTCGGCACCCTTTCCCAAAAAGTCCTTTTCGGATATTTTTAAACTATTTATAATTATTTTTACATTATCTGGGAAATTCATGGTCTGATGCATAATAATCTATTATACCACTAACATGAGAAAAACGACGCTTTTGTGAGGGAAGCTCGTTATAACCTTCTTTAATCAATAATTTTGAAGCTTCTTCAGAACTTAATCCATGAATATTGTCGTATTCACTTTGTTTCGTTTTTTCCATGGAATATTGTAAATATTTTTAAACAAATTTAATTCTTTATGTATAATAACGTAAAATATTGAAAATTAAAAAATATGAATATAAATATTAATGATGAAGATATTATTCAAAAATATTCGAATTTACTACATTAATTGAATCGTTAAAAAAGTTAGAACGATTCAAAAATCAATTTTATTGGAAAGATTATCCTCAATTGTCTAGATATGAATCGGTAGCAGATCATACATGGAGATTATGCTTAATGATACTGCTTTTTGAGGATAAATTATCTGAAAAATTTGATATATCAAAAACATTAAAAATGGCATTAATTCATGATTTGCAGGAAATAATTTCTGGGGATGATTCACCTATGGGCGATGACGGAACTGGTAAAACAACTTATGCATACGATGAAAATCTTTCTAATATAAGAAGTATGTATAATTGATCTGATAACAAACAACCCACGGTTTTATATCCTGTTCCTCCATCTCTCTTCTTTTTTGTTTCATAATATGAACCTGTCTCTAATAGTTGTATTGCTTTTTGTCGAAAATTATTTTCTAATACATTGATTGGTAATTGTTCTGATATGGAAGTTCTTTCAATAGGTTTCATAAGATTAAAAATGTAGGCTGAATATGATGAATAATATACTGATTATACCAGAAATACCATATTGGGATATCATTTGGGACTTGTTGTCCCGCCAGAAGAAAAAGAATATTTTTGGAATGTTAGAACAAGTGTAGAAAAACCCGATGCAGGTTATGGAACCAGAATAAATTTAGAAGAATTTATTCTATGCCATTTAACCATTATATCTATTAGATTATTCCAAAATTGTATTAATTGATCATATGATAAATTATCAATTACAGATGAAAAGGCAACTCCTGATAATTTTGATACTACACCATAATTATAATAAGAAATATTTTCGTCTTTTACAGATTCAATTAAATGAGGTAGTGCGATCGGCATACTATTAGTGAATTCTTTATAAATGGAAAGTTCTTTCTTTAAAGATGCTTCATATTTAGGATTTCTTGGAAAAAGAAAAACATAATCTTTAAAAAAAACTATGTGCTTATGATACCCATCAGTATTAACTTTTAAATCATCGATATTCTGTACATTATATCTTTTACAAAAGTGTTCTAGTTCGCTTTGATTAAAAATAGCATTTATTGCGTTGGACATATAATATATAAATATTCATATTATAAGGATACATTAAGTTAAAATACAATTTTAATCTTAATCGTATTAAAATAATGATATTAATACATCTAAAAATTCATTATAATGTTTGGCGTGTATTCGAAGAATTAGTAAAGTTAGGTTATGATAAATATGCAATTAAGGATTAATAGATTGGAACTATAAAAAATGAAACCAAAAATTTTAATAAAACATAAATTTTATCCTAGAGATATTATTATTAGTGCTTCTGATATTTCTACACGGAAAACAAATATTGAACTCGAAAATTCTATTGAACAAACTTGGAATCAAATTTTTGAAAAAGCAAAATTAGAAGGCAAAAAAATTTGGAATTCTAAAATTTACAGAGTTAATAATTATAAATTTGATGATGAAAAATTATTTTTAGAATTAGGTCCTTCAGATTTTAAAAATGGCTTAGTTTTTAAAATGATTCCATTTTTTGAAACATTAAGCTTGGATTGTTATCCTTTAAATATGTTTTGTCTTGCTAACGTAAAAACTTTAGATGAAAAATATGTTTTTGGATTTTCAGATAAAACAATACAATATAGCAATATTCTTGGTATTGGTGGTGTATTTTCAAAAGATGAATTACTGGTAAATAATTCAGAAGACCTTTTTGAAAATATGTATAAAGAACTTAAAGAAGAAATTAATGTAACTAAATCAATGATTTCAGAAATTGTTATTTCTGGCTTATTGATAAGCGAAGGTGCAAATATTGGCTTAATATTTAATGTCGATCTTAACGTTACATCTCTAGAACTACAAAAAAATTTTGAAATTGAAAATGATGGTGAACTTGAAAGGCTAATTTTTGTAGAACAGGAAAAATATAAAGATTATATGCAAAATCTGGCTCCAGGACATAAATCGTTACTTTGGGAATTTTTGTAATGTGTATTTGATAGAGTCATTGAAGATAATATAAGAATTATTGACCCGAGCTGGAATTCCAGCAAATGGGAAATAGTAAATTTCAAATCCGCAAGGCTTAATTTGGTCAATAATTAGATATAACAATCAATGTAGAAAGTAAAAAAATTTAATCCACTAGCATTTCCTTTAAAACATCTTTGACTTTAATAATAGTCAGCGAATCCAATCTTCCAATACTTTTTACAAGTCGGGAACGGTCAACGGTTCTTATTTGGTCCAATACTATCCATCCATCCTTTTCTTCAAAATGAATTGACACTCTGGTTGGGTAATTATTAGATTTTGTTGTCATAGGAGCTATTATGACAGTTCTAATATTATCATTCATTTCATTAGGAGAAATTACAACGCATGGACGTGTTTTCTTTATTTCATAACCAATTGTTGGGTCAAGATTAATTAGAAAAATGTCATATTGTTTTACCATTCCCATTGTCCATCTTTAGGATCTAAAGATTCTTTTATAACTAGATTGTCATCACCATTTTTTTTCATTTCAAAGAACTTTTCGTTCCATTTCTCTCTAGGAAATTTTTTTACAGGACGAATAATTATTATATTATCTACAAGATCAATAAGAATATTATCTACAATACCACATTTTTCAAGTGTTTTTGCTGGAATTCTTATTCCCTTGGAGTTCCCAATTTGTATTATTTTTGAAGGCATAATGTTTCTTTTTACTAATGTAATTATAGTGTAATTACATTATAATTACAAACTCTATTCGTCCATATTTAAACTATACATAATTTTGTATTGCAAAGAATAAGCTGAATAATCATGCCCGGTAAAGATGTTTGGCTGGCGTAGTATATAATTGCTATTATATTGTTTAAAATTTTATTATCGTATAGTTTTAATACAATAATGTATCTTGATAAGATCTATTATATACGATACTTTTGGTGAAGCCGAAATGACAATTCACTTTAGTTGATAGAAATTAAATTATTTTCAGAATTATGAAACTACTTCAGATAAATATTTGGCAAGGAAGATTAATGAAAAACTTCTTGAAACTAATTGATGAGGTACAGCCTGACTTTATTACATTTCAAGAGTTATGTAGCAGTGGCAATATAGAATCTAAATTCTTTAATAATGTAGAAGAGTTGGAGGCAAGATTTAACTATTCCTATAAAATTTTTACTCCTGCACTAAGCTGGTCGATGATGAGTTATAAAATAGATTTTGGAAATGCCATTTATTCAAAATATCCAATTGTAGATAGTAATTCTATTTTTACAAATTTACAATATAAAGATGACTTTGATTTATCTACTGATGATTATAATATTCGTAATCTTGTAGATGCTAAAGTAGATATAGGTGGAAAAATTTTTCATATTTTGACACATCATGGTATTCATGTTCATGGAAGCAAAGAAGGTGACGAAGAAACATTTAGGCAAATTAAGATGATTGAAAATTATGTATCTTCAATATCTGAGGGGATAATCATTACTGGTGATTTTAATTTATCTCCACGAAGCAAATCTTTAGAAGTTTTAAATAATAAGTTTAAAAATTTGTGTATTGAGAATAATATTTCGACCACGCGAAATGAATTTGCTAGTACTGAAACACAAGTTTGTGACTATATATTTACCAATGATAAAATTCAGGTAAATGAATTTGAAGTATCTAATGCATTAGTCTCAGATCACGCCGCCTTAATTCTGGATTTTGAGGTTATACTATAATTATCTTTGTCAATATTATAAATTTAGAAAAAATACTATGAATATATATTTTGTACGTCATGGTGAGACGGAATCTAAAGCTAATGGTCAGTATCAGAATGATAAAGCTCCGCTCTCTGATAAAGGTATTGCACAAGCAAAATTATTAGCTAATAGGTTTAGAAATATTGAAATTACTAAAATAATTTCTAGCTCTCATATTCGTGCTTTAGATACTGCAAAAGAAATTTCTCTTATTACAAAATTACCATTTGAAGAATCAGAAATATTTATAGAAAGGAAAAGACCAGGCGATGTTTATTCTATGGATCGAAAGGGAGAAGATGCAAAAAATATCGAGAAAATGATACTTAACAACTATTCTGATATTAATTGGCATTATTCTGACGAAGAAAATTTTTCTGATTTGAAAAAGAGAGCTATAAAAGCTATTGAATTTTTAAGAGAACTTAAAAGTGATACAGTAATTGTAAGCCATAGTACATTTTTGAAAATGGTTGTCTTAATTATAATATTTAAAGATAATATTACTCCTCAAATGTTTTTAGATTTTGATAAGCATGTCTGGTATGCAAACACAGGTATTACACAATTTGACTATAGTGAAGGCAAATGGCATATGGTGACATGGAGCGATCAAGCTCATTTAGGAGAATTATTAATAATATGAAAATTTTATGGCTGATTCAAAAAAGATTACCGTTTTAATTATTGGAGCTAGTAGTTACGTTGGTGCAAGAATATATCAAGATTTTAATAATAGTGGAAAATTCAATGTTATCGGAACCTATTTCTCTCATGCTTTATCTGAAATATTTCCAGATTTAATTCAGTTAGACTTGAGAGATAAAATACAAGTTGAAAGAATAATTAATAATATTAAACCAGACATTATTATTCATGTCGCAAATCATGCTAGTGGAAGTTATTTAAAAGATCATCCAGATGGAGCCGATTTGAATCTTGAAGCTAGTAATAATATTGTTAACTCTGCTCTGAATAATAATATTCATAAAGCCATTTTTATATCCAGTTTTGCAGCATATTCACAATCTGACTTATACGGAAAATTAAAGGCTGAGTCAGAACTAATTTTTCAACGATTGCCTAATTATGTAATTATTCGTCCTTCACTTATTATTGGCGTGAGTCCAAATGATCAAAACGATAGACCTTCAGATCGAATAGTGAAGAATATTATCAGTAACACACCTGCAATATATGATACTTCATGGAAATTTGAACTTACTTATTTACCGCATTTATCTGAAATAATTCAAAGATTAGCTTTATCTAATGAGATATATAATTGTATTATTCCAATCGTGGCAAGAGGAATTACGAGTAGATATGATATTGCACAAGAAGTGCTTTCACAATTTGAAAAAGAAGCAATTCCTGAAAATAAGAATGCTATATTACCGATACAAGAAATTGATTTTGGTATATATAAACAATTGAAATTACCTGAAATAACTTATAAAGAAGCTATAGCTGACTTTGTGAAGGAAATTAAAAAAAAATACAAAGTGTAATTTTTGCGTTAAAGCTTAGGGGGATTAAAAATATCAGGGAGAGAGGACTCGAACCTCCGGCCTCCACTTCCCAAAAGTGGCGTTCTAGCCAACTGAACTACTCCCTGTCTTTTTTCTTACGATGCAAAAGGCAAGTTATTATAACAGATTATTTCAAAATTGGGAGATGGTAGCTAAATTAGGCTGATTTTATCGTTCTTTAATTCTAGAAAAAAAGCATAATCTCTGAGAAATTTAAGCCCAACTAATGGTGTCGAATTATCTGTAAACATCATTCTTGTGTCATATGCTTTCTTAAAAGCTTTGATCTTTACTGTGTAAATAGGCTTCATCTCTTTTTCTCCGTTGGCATACTCGAACTGCAAATTATAAAGTGGAATGTGATTGTCAAAGAGTTTTTCATAGTATTTCGGTAAGGCAAGACCATCCGAAAAACCAGTATCAATAACACATGAAATGCTAACCCACATTGATAATTTCACGTTTATGTTTATCCATGGATTTTGATGCTCGTCGAGGTATGGTCCAATTATATTTTTTCTGTCATCCATCCTACGTGTGCGCCAAAAAATGTTCTTCTAGGGTATTTTTTCCTTGCTGCTTTGCCTGCTTCAACGAAATCTTTCCCAACAAAATATTCACCAGTGGATGGTTCGATTGCGACAAAATATGTAGGAGGATAATTTTTCCTCAATTTTTCTGCAATTTTTTTATATATTCCGGGGCCTTTTTGTTCGATAAGCTTTTTTCTGTCTTCAGACATAATGCTAAGTTTAACTGGTATATTATAACACTAAATTGGTGGGGAGAGGTTGTGGCAATTTAAATTAAAAGTTGGGAGGAAAAAGAGCTTAGGGTGACAAACATAAACAATATAACTATTAACAAAATAACTAATGTTATATAATTTTCTACATTTAAACTTCTATGAATATAATTTTTCTTTCTAATACTATAGGGAATGATAATAAAATTTTACATGATGAAATTGCGAAGATCCTCACTTCGGGTTCACAGATTGCATATATTCCATCAAAGAAAGATATTGAAAGAAAATATTTCGAAGAAACAAAAAAATTTTTTGATCAATTTGGTGAATATAATTTGAATTATTATGGGCTGGAAGAAGGGGAGTGGAATGAAAAATTTGTTGATGAAATAAGCAATAATGATGCTATTTATTTATCTGGCGGTAATACTTATTATTTTCTTCATTTTTTGAAATTACGAAAAATGGAAAAAATTATTCATGAATTTGTCGATCATAAAACAGTTATTGGAACTAGTGCTGGTGGAATAGTTCTTACCCATGATATTTCTTTGGCTTCTGATGAAAAAACTGATGAATATAATGATTCAAAAGGATTTGGTTTCGTAGATTTTTATTTTTATCCTCATTTCATAGAGAACAAAGAATTGATAGATAAAATTAAATGGTTCAAATTTCAAACCGAAAAAAAAGGTGAAGTCTATGCTGTTGATGAAAAATCTTCGGTTATAGTAAAAGATAAAGACATTCAGTTTATTGGTGACGTGTGGGAGATATGATTTATGCTTCTATTATTAACCTCTCCTTTGAAAGGATAGAAAGGGACAGAATTGGTATTGTTTTAATTTATTCTCCCCTTAGAAGTGATAGCGTAATACTAGGAGTGATTTAAATATATATTTACTTAATACGTTATAATTTTATGACAGATGTCCCGAAGGGACAGATTTGGTATTGTTTTAATTTATTCTCCTTTTAGAAAGGGGAGATGTCCCGAAGGGACAGAGGGGTGAGATTATGTCTGAATTTTTAAATAAATCTGATCAAAAGATCACAAGGAAGAAGCTGAGGAATCAGTTAACACCTTATGAAAGTAAACTATGGATTTATTTGAAAAATAGACAATTATTGGGATATAAATTTAGACGGCAATATGGAATAGGAAAATATATCGTAGATTTTTGTTGTGTAGAAAAAAAAGTTGTTATTGAATTGGATGGAATCTTGCATATGAATAATAACATTGCAGAGAATGATAAAAAAAGAGATTTAATCTTAATAAAATTAGGATATAAAGTATTACGATATAGTAATAAAGAAATTATGAATAGTTTAGAAAATGTACTGGAGAGCATAAAAAATAGTCTGACCTCACCGTCTCGCTACGCGTGACACCTCTCCTTTCGAAGGAGAGGAATGGACATACAATAATACGGAGCTCACCACAGGCTCTCTTTCTTTCGAAGGATATTTATAAGCTTAGAACTCTCCCAATATAAATATTTCTGTTATTAAATCTATTCCAATCTGTTCTTTGGCTCGTTTCTGAATTTCTTTGATAACAGCCATGTAATCTTTTGCTGTAGCATTACCCTCATTCGTTATGAAGTTATGACTTGTTGGACAAATAGCTGCATCGCCAACGCGGAATCCAGTCATCTTCAATATGTGCTCGATAATGTATCCAGTACTTGTTGTCGGATATCCCAAATGTTCCCTTTCTTCCTGAGAAATATTGGCAAAGACGCTGCCTGTCGAATTTGCTGGTTGCGATACTTTTCTTTTTGCCCATTCAGATGCTACATAAGCTGCTTTTTGAGAATCACCTTTATATAACTCGAAAACTGCATCAATTATAATTTCACCAGAATTATGAAATTTTGATTTATCATAATCTGCCTCAATCTGATTCTTTGATAATGTTTTTATTTCCAGATCTTGTCCCAAAACTCTAACCGATTTGACAACTTCATTTATGAAATGTGTCCCACCATGAATGTTGTTAAAAATTGCACCTCCAATTGTTCCAGGAATTTTCGCATACCATTGAAGTCCAGTTGCTCCCTTGCTGATTGTATAATTTATTGCGAATGGTAAATCAGCTCCACTGTCTAGTGTTACTTCAATCTTTTTTTCCGAAGACTCATCGTAATCTAGGTCTTTAAATTCTATTCCTCTGAAAGTTCCTTCTGTTATATTTGATTCCCATCTTGATGCTATTTCTTTTATTTCAGATTGAGATTCAGATACTTCGCCTGCAATAATAATATTTTTACTCATATTTTTTATCACCAATCCGCGTATTCCTTTATCTCCAACTAAAATGTTGCTTCCCCAGCCTATAACAGTAACTGGAATATTATTTTCTTTTACTAATTTAATAGTATTAATAAAATCATCAGTTGAAGATGCTTCATACCAAATATCTGCTGGCCCGCCGATTTTTACTTGTGTATGTGATGAAAGTGGTTCGTTTAATTTATATTTATTGCTGTTTAATTGTAAAACGAATTTATTAATATCCATAATATGATGAATAATTGTTATGTTATTATGATTATATAATATTTATGAGTTAATCGTTATGTTCGATTTTATTGGATGGATAGGAATGATTGTACTTTTATTAGCATATGTCTTATTGAGCGCGGGTAAATTAAATTCAAAATCAATAATTTATCATATTTTAAATATTATCGGCTCAATACTTATTACAATATTTTCGTATTTATTGCCCAATCCAGCATGGCCGACTATGATGCTAAATATTATATTTTCTTTAGTTGGTATTTTTTCTGTTTATAAAATTATATATAAAAAACGAAAATTTCATTAATGATATATAATTATTAAATTTGAAATAATATGGAATTCGAAAATTTTATAATAGAGTGTAAAAAATGTGAACGATGTAAGTTGAGAGCAAATGCTACTCAGGTAGTTCCAGGTGCTGGTAATCCTAAGTCTGAAATTATGTTTATAGGAGAGGCTCCTGGAAAACAAGAAGATATTCAAGGACTTCCTTTTGTTGGTACTTCTGGGAAGTTTCTGAATGAAATGTTGGCTTCAATAGGACTCAATCGTGATGATGTTTATATTGCAAATGTTTTGAAATGTCGTCCTCCAGAGAATAGAGATCCACTCCCAGAAGAAATAAATGCATGTTCGGATTGGTTAACAGAACAATTAAATTATATTAATCCCAAAATAGTAGTAACATTGGGGAGATTCGGTATGGCAAGATTTTTTGGTAATGTGAAAATTTCTCAAGTACATGGAAAGGTAAAATATGTAGGTGATAAAACATATATTGCATTGTATCATCCTGCTGTTGCGCTTTATAACGGTGGCATGAGACAAACACTACTCAAAGATTTCCGCGTGATTAAGGCTGTTTCTGAAATGTATAAAAATGGTGAACTTCCCAAAAGCAAGGATAAAAAAAATATAACAAAAAATCAAAGTGAAAAAAAATCTAGTGATGAAGATGCACCTGTTGAGTTGTTTTAATAGTCTGAAAGTTAGGTAGTTGATGGTTGGATAGCAAAAAATATGTCATTCCTTGTTGTTATTCCTTGTTGTCATTCCTGCGAAAGCAGGAATCCATGTCATCGATAAATCGTTCCATTCTTTATTTTCTTTTTCTATTAATTCAATTTTCCAAGTTCTGTTCCATGCTTTTAACTTTTTTTCTCTATAGATAGCCTGTCTCACATCATTGTATTCCTCAAAATAAACTAATTTATCAATACTATATTTTGATGTGAATCCTTTTAATAGTTTGTATTTATGTTGGTATAGTCTTTGTAATAAATTTGAGGTAACGCCGATATACAAAGTTACTTTTTTCTTATTTGAAAGTATGTACACATAATATGATTTCACGAGGGGAGGATTTCTTCTTAATATTATACCACAAAATATTTAGTTATTGGGTCTGCAAAAAAAATGGAAAAATGGAAAAATGGAAAAATGGAAAAATGGAAAAATGGAAAAATGGATTCCTGCTTTCGCAGGAATGACAAAATGGGGGAGTGAAAATCAGGAATCACAACAAGGTAGCAAAATCGCAGGAATGACAAAATGGGGGAGTAAAAAGACAGAAATGGATAAATGGATAATTCGCAGGAATGACGACTAAAGAGAGAATGAGAATTACAAACAATATTTAAAAATTACAAATCCCCCTCCGCGTGCTATTATTTATAATAACTATTTTATTATGTCTGATTCGATAAATCTTATACCGCAGAGCGAGTTATACACAATTCTTGATGATAGAACGCCACTTTATAGATTGGCAATGACTTATCCTGCAAATATGTGCTGGCTGACATCGCTATTTTATGCACTTCAATTTATGGGCTTTCAGAATAATAAAAAACTTCACAAAAAACTTTCTAAATTGCTTAGCGTTTCTTATGATTTGATGGAAGTAAATAGAGAAAATGGTGCATTAATGTTTGTAAAAAAATATGAGCTAGGTGATGGGCATATAAAGTACAAACTAAATCTACTTTTCAAAGAAATCGGATTAAAGATAAAAGTAGAAAAAATATTATCTAATATTACATATGATGAAATTTATCAGATAGATAAATACCTCAAAGCAGATAAACAATTATTAACAATAATTAAAAATATAGATATCAATAATCCTAACAAGGCTGTCACAGATGCTGTACCAAATCATGTAATTCTAATCAAAGGGATTGAAGATACGCATGACGGCATGGTCACAGTTATTACGCTTGATCCAAGTACTGGTAAATATTATCAAATTCCTATGGGGGTTCATGCTTTCATACAGTGGATACAGTATATCTGGGTATTGGAAAGGAAAGGTGGTATAATCCGTAAACTTTTTTTTAAGTAATAATTTTTCAACTAATAAAATTGGCACGTACTAATATATCTTCTCCCGAAGGTCTTCCCCTATATCAACAAGAAGTTAAAAACCAGTTTCGTCATCCAGCTATTATTCACTTATTAGTAGGATTCTTTTCCCAAAAACCTACTGATAGATCATTATCAGAAATAAGGAAAAATATTTCTCCCCAAATTTCAGATATTGCTAGAATATTAGATGAAACTAAACAATTTCTTTATACAAAACAAATTTCTGTTCCAAGCGAAAAATTAAATAAGTATAATGAATGTGGTATAAAAATGGTAGACTGGGCTCAAGCATTTATGAATGATTCTAATTATCTTGTTGATGGTCAACATTCTAGACGTCATAATGTAGAAAAAGAAAAAACTATAGCTTTTACAGAGTTAGGTAAAAAAAAGAGTGTTAAAGGACATTTAATAAAAAGCCAAGGTGCAGAAATATGGGTTAATGATCCTTCGGAGAGAAAGCTTTTTACATATATGGTTACTATTCCTAGTGAGGATGGCGAGTACAATACATTTATTGTAACAAGAGATAATAATTCAGCACCTAATGAAAGTACGCTTACTTTAAGACTTTGTGAAAAAAAACATGGTAAGCGTCTTGATGCTGCGGATTTGGATAAATCATTCTCTATAACTATAACATTAGTAAATGGAGGCGTACGTAGATTGAAAACAGGGAATCCGAACAATCTTTCTATAGATAAAGTATTGTCCGATATAGAAACTAGTTGTTCGAATATTAGGGATTTAGTTTTCCCAAAAAGCTAATTTTTACTAAATTCGGCCTTGTGCTATAATACCAATTAAGAAAGCGGTCGGTTGTTGCAAGACCTGCGAAAAAAATAACTCAACAAATGAATATCTCAACTAGAGTGTCTGCTTTTGCCTATGGTGAAAGTGGAAATTAAGGTGGTACCGTTCATAAATTCGAACCCTTTGGAGTAATCCAAGGGGTGTTTTTTTTTCAGGATTGCCGGCATGTTTTCCCCTCCTTACCAAGGAGGGGATTAAGGGGTGGTTCTTGTAAGTCTTTTTTCCCCTCCTTACCAAGGAGGGGATTAAGGGGTGGTTCTTAATTATTAAATTATGCAAATAATGGCACTAAATAATAGTAAAAACCTAGTAAGTGTAAGAAAAAAATTAAGAAACTATTCTACTCCGTATGAACGAAAATTATGGTTTTATTTAAAAAATAATAAAATGAACAAATATAAATTTAGAAGACAACATAGTATTGGAAAATATATATTGGATTTTTATTGTCCAAAAATAAAACTTGCCATAGAGCTTGATGGTCGGATTCATACTGACGATGCAGTCTTTTTGAACGATTCAGAAAAAGAAGCATTTCTTATGAAGAAGGGAATTACAGTTATACGTTTTGGAAATATTGACATTATTAAAAATCTAGAAGGAGTCTTGAATACAATTCGCACCACCCTGTCACTTCGTGACATCCCTCCTCGTCAAGGAGGGAATATATAATATTACTTACCAACATCATTCTTCGACAGGCTCAGAATGACAATAATAAAACCAACAAAACTAATTAAACTAATTAAACAAACTAAACTAATTAAACAAACTAAACTAACTAAACCAACTAAACTAATTAAACTAACTAAACCTATTAAACCAATTAAACCAACTAAACTAATTAAACTAAATTAACCATGAACAAATTCGATCACAAACAAAATGAACAAAAGTGGACTCAGAAATGGTCTGAAACAGGTGTGTATGATACGCCTGAAATCAAAGATGCTGATGCTGAAAAAATGTATATCTTAGATATGTTTCCATATCCATCTGGTGCGGGATTGCATGTAGGACATGTCGAAGGCTACACTGCAACCGATATTTTATCTCGTTACAACAGGATGAAGGGCAAGCATGTCATGCATCCAATGGGCTGGGATGCCTTTGGTTTGCCATCCGAAAATTATGCTATCAAAACTGGCATAGCTCCTAGAATTAATACAGATACTGCAATTGAAACTTTTACTAAACAAATGAATGCAGTAGGATTATCATATGATTGGAAACGAGAAATCGGTTCTCATACAGAAGAATATTACAAATGGACTCAGTGGTTCTTTTTATTCCTTTACAAAAAAGGCTTGGCATACAAGAAAGAAGCGCCGGTAAATTGGTGCGAAAGTTGCAAAACATCTTTGGCCAACGAACAAGTTATTGATGGTAAATGTGAGAGATGTGATAACGAAGTAATGCAAAAAAATATGAATCAGTGGTTTTTCAAAATTACTGATTATGCAGATAGATTGATCGATGGTTTAAAAAAAGTTGATTGGCCAGAAAGTACAAAGATTAATCAGACAAATTGGATTGGTAGAAGCGAAGGTGCAGAGGTGGAATTTCAAATTAAAAATGAAGAATTAAAAGTCAAAATTTTCACTACTAGATTGGATACGATTTTTGGGGCTACCTTTATGGTGATATCGCCAGAACATTCTTTGATCAAAGAAATAACTACGAATGAATACAAGCATGCTGTTGAGAATTATCAGAATAATGCAAAAAAAATGACGGAGCTGGAAAGAACAAGCCAGAAGGAAAAAACTGGTGTCTTCACAGGATCGTATGCAGTTAATCCATATAATGGTAAGGAAATTCCTATTTGGGTTGGAGATTTCGTAATTGCCACTTACGGAACAGGAGCATTGATGGCTGTACCTGCTCACGATGATAGAGATTTTGAATTTGCTACTAAGTTTGGTTTAAATATTATTCCTGTTATCGATAACGGCATTGAAAAATTACCTAGTCATGAATATGGCAAATTAATTAATTCAGATGAATATAATGGTCTTTCAAGTCATGACGCATTTGAAAAAATGATAACTAAGGCTGAGAAAGAAAGCTTTGGTAATAGAAAAGTAAATTACAAATTAAGAGATTGGCTAGTTTCTCGTCAAAGATATTGGGGTTGTCCTATTCCTGTTGTTTATGATCCAGAAGGAAAACCACATCTTGTTGAAGAAAAAGATTTACCAGTTATATTACCTGATGATGTCGAGTTCTTGCCAACTGGTGAAAGTCCATTGAAATATCATAAAGAGTTTCATAGACGTGTTGAAGAAAAATACGGAAAAGGCTGGTCTCCAGAGGTTGATACTATGGATACTTTTGTTGATTCATCATGGTATTTTCTACGTTTCGCTGATACTAATAATGAAAAAGAATTTGCATCAAAAGAAAAAATGGATAAATGGGCTCCAGTAGATGTTTATGTCGGTGGTGCTGAACACACAGTTTTACACTTGATGTATTCTAGATTCTTTACCAAAGTTTTATTTGATAATGGATTTGTCAATTTCGATGAACCTTTTATGAAATTAAGACATCAAGGGATGATTCTGGGCGAAGATAGTAGAAAGATGAGCAAACGATGGGGAAATGTAATCAATCCGTTGGATGTCGTAGATCAGCTTGGTGCTGACACCTTGCGTATGTATGAAATGTTTATGGGACCGTTTGATCAGATGAAACCGTGGAGTACTACTACAATTCAAGGCGTAAGAAGATTTATTGATAGAGTATGGAATATTATTACGGGTGAAAATTTCATCATAGCTGATAAAGATAGTATTCAAAAAGTTGAAATAGAATTGAATAAATTAATTAAAAAAATAGGTGAAGATATTGAGGCGTTTAAATTTAATACAGCTGTTTCTGAGTTTATGAAATTTATAAACTTTATTGAAGATCAAAAAATGACTAAGGATCAGGTTAATAGGTTTTTATTAACTATAGCTCCATTTGCTCCGTTTGTAGCTGAGGAATTATGGTTTAATATTAATAAATTTGATGGCGAATTCACTAAATCAAATTCTATACATTCCCAAAAATGGCCTTCATTTGACAGTAATTTAGTTCAGGATTTAACGGTGGTAATTGGTGTTCAAATAAATGGAAAGGTAAGAGGTGAAATTGAGATCAATATAGATGATTCTGATGAAGTTGTAAAAGATAAAGCTATTACAAATGAAAATGTTGCAAAATGGCTTGAGAGTAAAGAGATTAAGAAATTTATATATGTGAAGGGCAAAATTGTAAATATCGTCATATAATATTTTTGTCCTATAATATTCGAGGCCTAGAAATCTAGGCCTTTTTTTTTCAATATGAGAAAGCTAATTATGTTATAATTCCGTATAGCATAAAACATTATGCGCAAATCTCCTCCAGGAAAAGTACAAAAATCATCACCAAAAAATCCATCTCTAACACTGGAAGAAATTTCAACGCTTAATTATGATTTACCCAATAGTCATCTATATAAATCTTTTCTGGAAAGTTCTCATTTCGCAAATCTTTTTCCACAAGATAAATTATCTGTTGTTCGAGATAAAGAAGTCTTGTCGAAAATATATCAAGCGACGTGTTCATTGGCTCTTATTGCTAAATTTGCTTATGAATATTATAATTTTTTAACAAATAATAAATCCGGTTCTCCAAGTACGCTTTCATCTAGAATGGCGTCTATTGATATTGCATATACACAATACGTCAAAACTTTTTCTAATAATGAAATTCCTTTTGATAATGTGCTATTTCCAGGTGTTCAGACTGCTATTTGGATTGCTTTGAATATAGGTCTTCAAAAAAAATATGAAAGTCCTCAACAACGGAATAGAACTGAGCTAGAAAGACTTTCTGAAAGGTTAGAAATTAGTCTTTTGCCAGATATCAATAATGATGAAGCTAGTTCTGTAAGAGACTATTGGAATAGTTTAAACACATTGCATCCAGGATTAATGGGATTAGTTAGAGTAAATCTCAATTATTCTGGTTTTGAGAATCAATCTTTAAAACCTACAGTCCAATTTACAACATCTAAAGCGAAATATATTGATTACGAATAATCGTTTTTACTATTCACTTATTCACAAAATATGATAAAATCGTTTTTTCTTATCACAGACTATTAATTTTCAATTATTTATATGAGTAGAATACAAGCTCTAAAAAGCGACGGCGGGGAAAGAGTGTCGTTGAATGCGGAAAAAGTGCTGTTAGAGGCGGGATTAGTGTTACCTAACGGACATTTGTTTGTTGAATTTATTGAATCAGGTACTTTAGAAACAAAATTAAGTGAACGCAGAAAGAACGGGCAAAAATGGGTCTTGAACGATCCAGAAGCTTTGTTGATTGGATATTTTTATCGAAAGACTCGCTCAGCATCTATGACGTGGGCGTATAATGATTATTGTAGACGTAAAGGAATAAAAGAAGGTTCTCCTCAAAAATTTGATACTAGAATGTATATTGTTGATAATGCTTATATTGAATTCTTATCTGAAAAAAATACTAAACATCCTTCTGGACTAGTACTTTTACCAGGTATCCAAGGGGCTATTTGGGCAATTATATGTGGCAATAATTTATATTCTGATTCAAGTAATAAACGCGAAGGTGACCGCTTGGTGAGTATAATTAATAGCTCACTTGGTTTAGAAGCAAATAACCGTGCTGAAGACGCTCAAAAAATTCAATTAGCTAGAGAATATTGGGGTACTCTAAAATTAAGTCACCCTGACTTATTGAATGAAATTCTTGAAAATCTTAGAAATAAGGCATCAGTAAAAAAGGCATTAACAGAATTAGTAGGTTATACCCGTGATAAAGCCCCCTTTATCTGCGATTCACAGGAAGGTTTACTTAAATCTTAAAATATAGTACAAAATTAGTATTATATTTTTTGAAATATTGAGTAAATAATACAATATGAATATACTGCCCAAACAACCCGAACCGGTTAAAGTTGCCTATTTCAGCATGGAAATCATGCTAGAAAATGACATTGCTACATATGCAGGTGGATTGGGAATGTTGGCGGGAGATATTCTTCGAAGTCTTTGTGATAAATCTATTCCTGCTGTCGGTATTACTATTGCCTTCAATAATGGTTATACAAACCAGATTATTAATAATGATGGTACTCAGCAATTTATGCCTGCAGAATGGATAAAAAATGATCAATTATCAATGATGAGTGAGACTGTGACGATTATTATTGAAGGGAGAGAATTAACAATCGCTTGTTATAGGTATGATATTGTAAGTCCTAAAGGTTTTATAGTTCCAGTTTTATTGTTAACAACTGATTATTATACTAATTCAGATGATCAAAAATATTTCACAAAATATCTTTATGATCACGACCAGAGGATAAGGCTTATTCAGGAAGCTATTTTGGGAATTGGTGGAACGAAAATCCTTAGAAAATTAGGCTACGACAATATAGAAAATTTTCACATGAATGATGGTCATTGTGCCTTTCTTACTCTAGAAACTTTGAAGGAGAATAATTACGATATTCAAAAAACGAAGAATCAATGCTGTTTTACCACACATACACCAGTTCCTGCTGGAAGAGATCGATTTGATTACGATATGGTTTATAAAGTTTTAGGAGAGTATTTGCCTTTGAATATTCGAGAACTTGCAGGTAATGATAAATTGGACATGCCTCAATTGGCTTGGTCATTGTCAAAATATGTAAATGGCGTTTCCAAAAAACACGGTGTTGTCTCGACTGATATGTTTAAAGATGAAATTGATTACATAACTAATGGCGTCCATTTATTTACATGGGCATCTCCTGTGACTCAGGAAATATTTGATAAATATTTACCAGAGTGGAGATCGGATATAAATCAGTTAAATAACATTGATTCTGTACCAGATGATGTTTTGCTTCAAATGCAACAGATTAATAAGAAAAATTTGGTGGAATATGTGAACAAATATTTGGATCATAAACATGATCATGGAAGCCGTTTCGATACAAATGCATTAACGATTTCTTTTGGCAGGAGATGTGTGGCGTATAAAAGACCAGATTTGATTTTTTATGATTTAAAAAGATTGTTACGACTTGGTATAGGGAAAATTCAAATTATTTACTCTGGCAAAACTCATCCAGACGATGGCGAAGCCGCAGATATTTTGAAAAGAATTATTGAGTATAGGAATAAATTTTCTGAAATAATTAGTATTGTCTATATAGAAAATTATTGTCCTTCAGTAGCTAAATTTCTATATTCGGGAAGTGATGTTTGGCTTAATAATCCTGTAGTTCCAATGGAAGCAAGCGGAACGAGCGGTATGAAGGCAGCTCTCAACGGTACTATTAATTTAAGTATGATGGATGGCTGGTTTATCGAAGGCGTGGAAATGCAGCCTGAATCAAGCTTCATCATTGGTGAACAACCTAGTGAATTATATCCAACCAGAAATGATGCCAAAGATTCTGATGATTTGTATAAAGTTCTGGAAGATCAGGTCATACCTATGTTTTATGAAAATAAATCTGAATGGCTGAAAAAAGTCCGTGCCAGTATCAAATTAGCAACATATTTTAATACTAATCGAGTCGTAGATGAATATATGAAAAAGGCTTGGAAAAATTAAATAAATGAAGCCTGATATAGTTTTGGTTCCATTTCCTCTTGTCTCTCACAATTATGTATTGGAGATAGTTCAAATAGGCTATAAAAATACTTTTTTAAAAATTCGTAACGAGCTAACAAGACTGCACTACCGTCTTCTCTTGACATGTTAACTAATCCAGCAATACCTGTAATTAGTCCACAATTATCTGGACATTTACCTTCATTGGATCTACGAATATCACAAATAGCTCTAGTCCTTAATAATTTTATTAGGGTGTTATTACATCTACACTGATCTATGACTCTTGCCGCATATGTTTGCAAAGTTTCTGTAGGCACAGTATCAGATTTCATGTGTGGTAGTGGGCACTCTGATGCTACGCTACAATGATTGGGATAATTTGGACATGGTGCACTACCAGTATTGGTTGATGACATTTTTGTGGGGATTGATATATATGTGTTTACATATACGCGTATACAATATTATATCAATAAAATGTAGTAAATCAAATTTTATTTTATAAATTTCTTTGTGTTAATATTACGTATTGAAAAAATAATATGAAAATTTTAATCACGGGCGGTGCTGGATATATCGGTTCTCATGCAGTATATAAAGCATGCTCAGATGGTCACGATGTAGTTATAGTAGATAATTTTTTACGAGGTTTCAGAGAATGTATTGAAACATTATCTTCAACTTTTCCAGGAAAGATAACATTTTATAATGCTGATCTTAGAAAAAAAGAAGAAATTGAAAAAGTTTTTGAAAAAGAAAAAATAGATGCTGTACTACATTTTGCGGCATTATGCTCTGTAAATGAATCTATGGAGGATCCATATTTTTATTTTGAAAATAATACATATGGCACTGCCAATTTATTGGATGTCATGAAAAAGTATGATGTTAGAAACATTGTTTTTTCTTCGACATGTGCAACATATGGTCCGAAAGAAAGATCAGATAACATCTATGATTACTCAATTAATGAGCTTAATATTCAGCTACCAGAAAGCCCATATGGTGAATCCAAATTATTGAGTGAAAAAGAAATATTTTGGTTCAATAAATTATTTGGAATTAATTATACAATTTTACGATATTTCAATGTTTGTGGAGCACAAGAAAATGGAATTGTCGGAGATAGTAAAAGACCATCTTTACTATTAATGCAAAATGCAGTTCGAGGTGCACTCGGAATTGAACCCTTCAAACTAACATATTCTGAAGTTGATACACCTGATGGTTCACCAATTAGAGATTATGTAAATGTAGAAGATCTTATAGACGCGCACTTCTTAGCATTGGATAAAATGATCAGACAAAAAACATCTGGAATATACAATGTTGGAACTGGAAAAGGCAGTAGTGTACTTGAAATAGTTAATAAAGTTATGGAAATAACAGGTACCAAATTTGATATTTCAAAAGGTGAAGCTCGTAAAGGTGAAGCTAAGGCACTTTATTCCAATACAGAAAAAATTGTAAATGAATTGGGCTGGAAACCAGCAAGATCTATCGAAGATAGTGTCAAATCATTAGTTAAATGGTACACAAATAGACCTAATGGGTGGAAAGAGTAGGGGATTAAAAATAATGGTTAGAATAATTATAAAATTTGTATATACTCATTATTTTTGTTAAAATAGCGCCGTCCTTATACTTTTTGGCCCCGTCGTCTAGTGGTTCAGGACATTTGGTTTTCATCCAAAAAATCGAGGGTTCGAGTCCCTCCGGGGTCATTTTTTTTGTTACAATTTCAGTAAAAATACATTTTAGATGAAGTAATCATCCAAACTTGTTATGCATTTGCGAGGGGTCGAGTCCCTCCGGGGTCATTTTTTTTCGTATAATATAACTATCTTTGTCATCCCGAATGAAATGAGGGATCTCGTTGAGAATATTTACACGCAATGTTTTAGAAAGCATATCAAAATGTGTAATGCCACTAAGCGGCATCTCGTAATAATCATCATATGATGTCGTCTTGTCATAATATTAAATTTAAATAAAGAATCAAAAAATTATAATTTCTTCTAGATTAATATTTTGTATTTTTATTATATCCAATTTCTTTTTTCTCGAATAATTTTTTATTATTTTTTCTCTTTCCAAAGCATTATATATATTATTTGTTTGTTCAAAATAAATAAGAATTGTGCAGTTATATTTATCTGTAAATCCTTTTAATAAATGATGTTTGTGCTCAAATAATCTTCTTTGTAAATTATTTGTTACACCAGTGTAAAAAACAGTACGTCGTTTATTAGTAATAATATAAACATAGTATTGTTTATTATACATATTTCATTCAATGTTATATTAATTCCGACGAGATACCGCTTAGCGGCATGACATAGGAGGTCCGACGAGATCCCTCATTTCATTCGGGATGACATAGAAAGGAAGGACGAAATGCCGCTTAGCTGCATGACATAGAAGGTATTACTTCTTTTCCTTCTCCAAGACTTCTTTTTCGTCAAATTTTTTGAATAATGGTTCTATGAATTCTTCTATTTTTTGTTCATGATTCCATGGCTTATACTCCCATTTATTAATTTCAACTTCAGGGACTATTAAATCCGTATAGTCTAACATTCTAGTTAATTTATTCATTGCTGAAGGTAATATTGGATGTAGCAAAATCCTTAAATTATCTATAATTGTTAAACAATTATAAATTGCTTCAGATGCTGCCATTTCACTAGTCTTTATAACTTTCCATGGCTCATTGTCGTTGAAATATTTGTTTCCAAATGAAGATAATTTCATAATTCTTTGAAGAGCCTCTGCTAATTTACATTCTTCAATTAATCGACCTACTTCATAGAATGTCTCTTTAATTTCTTGTTGAACTGTATTATCCACTGCAAATAAAATATGTTTTGTAGGATCTAATTCTGGATGTGCTTTATAAAAACTAAGTACACGAAATACGAAATTTCCAAAATTTGCTACTAGTTCGTTATTATTAGCGGCGACAAAATCTTTCCAAATCCAATCTGCATCTTGATTTTCTGGCATCACTTTCGCAAGATAATATCTGAGAGAATCGATACCATAATTTTCGACAACATACTCAGGATAAAGTACTACCCCTCTACTTTTACTAAATTTATCTCCCTCTAAATTCAAAAAATTATTTATAGCAGGATAGAATGGTAATTGTTTGTTTTTATCCGAACCAATAAGCATAGCAGGCCAAGATATGGTATGAAAAAACAAATTATCCTTTCCCATGAAATAGTAGTGTCTAGCATCTTCGTTGTACCAATAATGTTTCCAATCAAGCCATGGTTTGGGTAAATTGCCATCATTGTCTTTGTGCATGTCACTCCATTCGACGCTTGCTGAAAGATATCCTATGACAGCATCGAACCATACGTAAAATCTTTTATTCTCGGCTCCGTCTAACTTTAATTCATCGGGTAATCTGTCAGTAGGAATAGGAATACCCCAATCTAGATCTCTGGTTATGGATCTTTCATATAAACCTCTTTTTAACCAGCCCTTTGTTTCTGCCAGAACCCATTCTCTCCAATAACTTTTATTTTCTACAAAGTTTTCTAACTCCAATTGAAATTTATCTAAGTCAAGGAAATAATGTTCTGTATCTTTGAATTCTACTGGTGAACCGGTATTCTTGCTTCTAGGCTTGATCAACTTTCCTTCTTCGATAACACTGCTACATTTATCACATTGGTCTGATCTTGAATCCTCAAAACCACAAAAAGGGCATGTTCCTTCGACGTATCGATCCGGTAAAAATTTATTATCTTTTTCACTATAATATTGCGGAGTAACTTTCTTAGATATATAACCATTTTTCGCTAGAGCGACGAATAAATCTTGAGTAATTTTGTAATGATTCTCTGTTGTAGTTTTTGTATACAATTCATACTCAATTTCCAGAGTTTTTATTAAATTCAATACTTTGGGATGGTATTTATCTACAATTTCTTGAGGTGTGACTTTTTCTTTATCCGCTGCGACTGTGATTGGTGTTCCGTGACAGTCAGACCCAGAAACCATGAGTACTGGTCTACCTTTCAATCTATTGTATCGAGCAAAAATATCTGCCGAAAGGAAACAACCAGCTATGTGTCCCACATGTATGTCACCATTCACATAAGGCCATGCTACAGCCACAAGAATAGGCGTATTATCAGACAAGTTTATTTGTGTTTCAGGATTATTATCGTATGACATATTTAATTCTTAATAATTAAAGTATTGTATCATTAAAGTAAAAAAGCCTCCCTGTTATGGGAGGCTGCAAATTTTGTTTAGTACAATTTAGCAACCTCTGGGGGCTGCCATCATAGTTCTAATTGTAAAAAAAACTTTGTTCATGCGGTTATTATAGTACGAAATTATATTATTTCAAATAGTTTCACTCACCAGATACAATAAGCCGTAGTAAACACAATTCAATATTATCAATCCTACAAAAGTTAAAGGTCCCATCGTGAAGCTGTAATTACCTGATAAAAAAAACATGCAAAAAATGAGGCTCGCGATCGCAGTTATTCCGATACCTGAATATATGATTTTTTTTATATCATCGTTAGTTAATTTATAATATTTTACTAAAAAAATATTACCAACTAATAATCCTGAAATTAGTATGATCCCTAGAGAAAAATTAAACTTAAAAGTAAAGACTGTTGCCAATATAAATGGCAATATACTGAGAATTATCGATATCTGAAATTTATTCCTCATAATATTACAAATGATATTTATCATTATATATCTATTATGAGGAAATGCTAATAACGTTTATTTACCACGGAACTTATTTCAATAGCTCTACCAAATACTTCAAATAGAGCTATAATTGTTCATAGTTCTTTTCATATGCTAAAAACCGATACTGCTCGATTATGTGAAATATTGGGTGTAATTAATAATTTAAATATTATCGTGGAAAATGTTGTTACTGATTCTCGTCATATTACATCTGGTTGTCTTTTCGTCCCCTTAGTTGGTGAAAAATACAATGCTCACGACTATATTATTAGTGCACTAAATTCAGGAGCTGCTGTTTCATTATGCAATATTGATGAATATGAAAAAAGAACAGAATTACATGTCTTTTCAGAGAAATTAATTTTAACTAATGATGTTCAATCATCTTATTTCAAAATAATGTCTTGGTGGCGAGATCAATTTCCAAATGTAACTGTCGTTGGTATTGGCGGAAGTGTAGGGAAGACTACGACAAAGGAATTGATGCGACGAATTTGTGAAGAAGATGGTAAAACTATTTATACAAAGGCAAATTTAAATACATCGCTCGGCATGTGTTTAATTGTAAATGAATTGGAACAAGATACTAAATATATGATTTGTGAGATGGGAACCGATCATTTCGGAGAGATCGTAGAAGAAGCGGAAATATGTAAACCCAATATAGGTGTTTGTCTTTCTGTGACTGCTACACATGCTGTATATATGGGCGGAAATATTGAAGGTGTTGCCAAAGCTGAATCTGAATTAGTGCAGTATTTATCTGATAAAGACTTTATTGCTTTGAATATGGATGATCCCTTCGTTGCGGATATGAAGAAATTGGTAACGACTTCTGAATTAAAAACAATTGGTTTCAAAAAAACTGATGTTTACCCAGAAAAATATGACATTACAGAAGACGGAATGAATATTGATTTAAATATTTTGAAAAATATTTTCGTACCAACATATGGTGAAGGTAATATTTATAATGTCATGGTTGCTGTTGCCTTATCCAAGAAAATTGGAATAAGTGATGAAAAAATATTATCAGGAATAAGTAAATATGAGCCTGTTGGTGGAAGAATGAGCATTTACAAAACAAAGAGAGGGATAACAGTTCATAATGATTCATATAATGCCAATCCTCAATCTATGAAACAAAGCATAGATGTGTTTTCTAAACTTGCAGGAGAATCGTACAAAATATTTGTACTTGGAGACATGAGAGAGCTTGGTAATCATGCAAATGAGGCTCATGACGAACTTGTCGGACTTATACGGAATAGTCGCCCAGATGTGTTAGTCTACATTGGTGATTATAATATATTGATGCATGACGAGCTTCAAAATGATATTAAAGACATTGTGATTTTTCCAAATATTGATACGGAAGATTTTGATGTTATAAAAAATAGAGCTGAAGTCGAGTCTGTTGCAGATATTGTAAAGTCAAAATTAAAGGATAATTGTCGTATTCTATTCAAGGCTTCAAAAGGAACAGGATTATGGAAAGTCTTTCAAGTCTTTCAAGAGGAATATGGAAAAATTTAGCGTTAGTATAGGGCGACAGTTTAAGGGGGAAATAATAAAATTTAAGTTAACTACCTTTTACCATTTTCAAAGCGTGGAATAACCAGTCTTCTTTGATAATTATACCTTTGTTGTTGAAGAATTTATTGAAGTCATTGAATTTTATTTCAAAATATTCTTGTGATGTTTTATAAAAGCCAGAAGGATTATGAATAAATAGACTGTGATTTAATTTATTATATCCAACAATCAGAACCATTTGTTTTTCTTCATTCTTTTTGTTTCCATTTACATTTCTGATTTCAGGGCTAACTTCTGCCATGACGAAATGACTTCTATTTAATTCAAAAAGTATCCTTTGTAAGGATAAAAAATTCGCAGGCAGGGCGTACAAACGAAACTTTTTCTTAACGTATTTACAGAAGCCTTTACTTTGAATTTTACTAATTTCGCCAAATTTAATTATATAGCCACCGTATTTTTTGCATTCTTTAGCCAAAGATAAACTTTGAAACGGTTTAGAATATTTCAAGGCTAGTATCATTTTCAAACAAGCAATGGCACTTAAATGAGGAGCCCAAGCTTCATATTCATTAATATTTCTCGCACCAGATTTCCTCCATGAAGGATCTTGATTAAGCGATATCTGATTTTTTACGAAAAATTCTGCTGCTTCTTTTGACTCCCACTGTGAGAAATAAGGAATTTTTCTTTTTATATAATTTCTAACCGGGTACACTCTTGCCAAAACTTCTGAAACTGAGTTCTCGGAAATAACAATTGGATCCTTGATAAATTGTTGTATTAATAAGAGATATCTATTCATCAATCATATATTACTAGTTCATTGTAACATTCAGAAGGATGATAAAAAACTAATAATTTACTTTTTTATTTCTTTATCAATTTCTTTTTGAATGAAATCTAATGCAGATTTTACTTTATCCAAAAGTTCCTGTTTCTTATCCTCAGCATTATTTGTTATGGATTGTATTACGTTTTTTCCTTACCTATGGTGTCTGTTATCATATCTTTAATATCCTTGGCTTTTTCCACAACCTTTTTTCTATTCTTTTCTCCTGATTTTGGTGAACACAATAAACCTACAACCGCACCTACAATAGTAACTATTATTACAAGAAAGAGTCGTTTTTTATTCATTTTTTTGTATAGTAAATACGTTTATTTTACAAATATTAGAATAAAGATAGCGTGAAGAAGCTATTTCTACTTATGTATACTGAAAAAACTAAATATTATCTAAAAAAGTAATTAGTTCATAAGCTGTTTTATATATGACTAAATGTGAAAAAATGAAACTTATTGGTTATATGAACGTATATATTAGTTATAAAAATTAATAAATTGAAAGAAACTTCACTATAACTTCATAAATATTGGTATATCATCAATATTACTTAATTTAAATCTTGTGCATAGAGCTGGAATAATGATATATATCTGATATAATGGAGTTTGCGCGGGTAGTGTCCCAAAAATGGTACCTAACCGTTAAAAAACATCAATTAAAACCGCAT
>JBAXGO010000012.1:0-29763 GCA_037139335.1 bacterium | reverse complement strand
AACATCGGCGGTTAAAGACATAGAAGACTTGTCTTAAGATATGGGGACTTGACATCCACTAATTAATATTATAAAATGTCTTTTTCTAATGAAGAAAGAAGAGGGCTTTCGGGAGGACAAAGAAGAAATGAAGTTAGAGATATTGTTATTTTCCTTCTATCAACACGATTTATTAATGATTCTATTTTAGAAAAAATTAAAAAAGAGCAGTTAAATAGAATTAAAGAAGAAATTAAACATAACGGAGGGAAATTACCAGAAGATGAAACATTGCATGATTTGGACTTCAATCCTAAAGACAATGATTAAGTATATTTAGCCGTTTTTATTAGTGTGCTACTCGTTTAAGCAGGTGATGTTTTTATAAGAAAATATCAAGCCTCTAAATTTGGCAATAATGGCTTTAGTCTGGAATTGTATTTTAAAGAAAGAATAATTGTATAATAGCTAAATTTTTTTTATTTATAAAATAAATAATTTGAACAATTTAAAAATATTCTTGAACAATTTATGTAATATTAATCTATATTTCATCGACGAAACAGATAAAAAGACAACCATTATTGAGGCTATGTCAGACGCTGTGACGGACTTTGACTTCAAATACAATGACAAAATTTATAATTTCAAAAAAGGTTTCAATGCAGAATTACTAAAAAACACAGAATCAATAGATATGCTTGCTACTGCAATTTATGAATTTCCAGATTTTTTTGCTGAAAAAGAATATTTTTTCGAAAAAAGAAATGATGGTGAATGTGGAATAAAAGATCCTGGAGGTAATGACTCGATGATTATTACAACAGGAAAAAATGTTTTGGAAACATGGAAAATGTTTGATCTCACTGACCAAACAATCGAGATATGGAAATTAATAAATAGTGATAAATTGATAAATTTCTGCGGACAAAGTGATTATAATCTTTATTTTAAAAATAAACTTTTATATTATCCCCTTCTTAACCAACAAGGAAATAGAACAGATACTAGATATTGTGGTATGACAATAGGAGATATTGCTGATAAATTAGAAATTAAAGAATGTATAAATAAATCATGGCAATATAAACCAGAAGGTTTTTGGATACCATCTTTTTATGGAGTAATAAACGAATTTTCAGAATACCTTGATACAATTGGCGAACATAAAATAAGCCAGTATTTCACCGAGTTTATAACCAAAACATGGGAGTACATGAATAATAATTATTTCTTAGTCCTTGATATGCCTATGCAAATTAGCGTTTTGAAAATGGAAGAAATATTATGGGAAGAAATTTTGAAAGAAAAAAATGTAGAAAGACGAAATAAATTATTCTTTGGATTTTTAATAGTAAAATCTTTTTATGCAGAAAGATTACTAAATGGCTTAGGAATACTACACACTCATTTGCACGCAGATAATATGACATTTGAATGGGTAAGGAAAGATATAGAGAATATCGAAAACATACCATATTCACCTGATAATATACTATTTGATTTTGAGGAAGGATTGAACAATATCGAAATTTTTATTCCAATAATCAGAATAATAGATAACCAAGATACAGTCTTCATCGAGGATTGGCCTCTAAAATTAGAACTTTGAAAGATAATTAAAATGTTTCATCCGTTTTTATAAGGAGCCTTCTTAACTTTTGTAATAAATATAGAAGACCACCTCCAGTTAATCCCATGATAGTGATGAAAATCCAATATTCTTTATTAAGTGTTGGAACTTCGTATAATTCTTTAAACCAAAACAATGGCGTTTTGGCTAAATCAACAACAGTCATTACATACAAAATAAGCATTAAACTGGCACTATACAGAGAAAATAATATTTTTTCTTTTGCTCCTGCATGTGACGGTATTACAACACTTAAATAATTTGCAACAGTAATATATACGATTACACATAGAAATATACCAATCCTGCTTTCTTCAGTTATATTTTTATAATAATCAGGAGATAGATAATAAGCTACATATCCAAAAACAACAACAAAGACAGCAGATATTGAAACAGCCGTAAATAAATCTTTTATAAATTTTTTTCTTCTAGAAATATCTTTATTATAAATAGATATCAAAAAAGAAGGCAGTGTAATTATAAAAATATTAAGAAAACTAACCTTTCTAGGTGTGAGCAAAAAGGGTAAAGTGGTCAGAACAGTTAATAGAATAATTATTGTAACTGATAAATTCTTGGTTAAGAATAATTTAGCAGCCATAGAAACAGAATTTACAATCCTATTTCCTTCATCAAATATTTGAGGAAGAAGAGAAAATTTGTTTTTTACCAAAATAATATCCGCCACTTCTTTCGTAACCTGACTTCCCTCTTCCATAGCGATCCCTAGATCAGAACTTTTAATCGCTGGCAAATCATTTACGCCATCACCAATCATGGCTGTAAATATTTTTTTCTTTTTGAAGACACCAATTATCTCTTTTTTTTGCTCAGGTGCTAATCGCGCAAATATTTTCTTGTGCAAAACGGCCTGTTTGAATTTGTGTTCATCCATTTCTGCCAGCTCAGGACCAGAAATGAGCATATCATCTGAAATATCCCACCCAACTTTAGATGCTATGGCTTGAATTGCATATGGAGAATCACCGGAAAGAATTTTGACATCAATATTTTTTGCTTCGAATAAATCTAATGCCTCTCTTGAATCTTCACGAATAGTGTCTAATAGAGAAATTACACATATAGGCTTAATTTCACCTTGCTTAATATCAACATTCAAATCGTTCTGTAAATTGGAAGGAAAAACCTCAATGAATAATAGATTTCGAAATAGTTTAATTTCATCTTCATTAATTCTCGATTTACTTTTTTGATCAATTCGTTGGCTTAATATGTCGAGTGCACCTAATAAAAATATTCTAATTTCACCGTTGATATTTACTTTTATTGCACTTTGTTTGGTTTGAGAACTAAAAGGTAGCTCATCTATGACCTCCCCATTTTTTTCAAAATCATATACACAAAGTGAATTCAAAGTAGAATTTTTATAAGAAGAATATTTAGCATATGTTCCTAATAATTTTTTTACATCTTCAATGGATTCATCAGTTAAATTAATTAAATTTGTGACAGAAAGTTTATTCTGAGTTAAAGTTCCCGTCTTATCCATGAAGACAGTATTTATTCCAGAAAAAGCTTCAATTGCATTTATTTTCTGAACTATTCCACCTAACTGACTAATTCTATAAATTCCAACAATATAAGTAATCGTAGTTAAAAAGACCAAACCTTGAGGGACAAGAGATATAATTATTGTTGTGTACTGTCTAATTCCATCAACAGATAAGATACCAATTGATTTATTATCAACAGCCTTAATTATTATTAAAAATACAGCTGTAATAGATAAAACTTGGATTATTTTTAGAATCTTGTTTTGCAAAGGAGAAGATATATATTTAAAATTCTTGGCCATGCCAGTAATTTTTCCTGCATAGCTATCTCCTCCTAATTTATCTGCAGTGAAATAACCATTACCCGACGAGACAAAACTCCCCGAAAGTAAATTATCTCCATTCTTTTTTATCATTGGTTCAGATTCACCAGTCAGAAGAGATTCATCAATTTCAAGCCGAGTACTCTCGACGACAAATCCATCTGCTGGAATCTGATCTCCTCTTTCAACAAAAATAACATCACCCTTAACTAATTTTTCGGGTAATATATTTACTTTAACAGAATTTCTAACAACACAAATATCTCTATTAATCAAAAGTTCAACTTTATCAAGCATTTTTTTTGCTCTTATTTCCTGAACAATTGCTATCACCGTATTAACAAAAACGAGAGAAAATATCCCCCATCCATCTAGCATTAATTTGATCTCACCTGTTTTAATATAAAATATTATTAGTACGGCAATAACAGCAAAGAAAAAAATATTAAACTTAGAAAAAAGATTAGTTATAAAAACTTCTCGTAGAGTTTTAGTTTTATGATTGACTTTATTAACCTCTCCCAAAGCTATTTTTTCTTCAACTTGTTTGTCTGTTAACCCACTTACCATATAAATAATAGTATTTAAAATTTTAACAGATTAAAAAAATTTAGGTTAACTTCTATGACACTTATTTATGAGCTAACAAGTATCCTCTCGATGACATTTTGTATGAGCTAACTCGGTTAATTGATGATAAAAACAAAAACATATATACTGTTTGCATAGTTTATATATAATATGAGCTTTTCAATAAATGCTGAAATAGTAGATACTGAAACAGGTCGTATTATTGATTACACTCCACTATCAGATTTTGTAAGTAACGATACAAAATTTCTCGCAGACTACATGGAAATATTTACCGCAATGTCTGATAAATTTTATCAATTTTCAAATTTAGATTTAGAAACAATAGTTTTTTTGAAAGAAAATATTCTCTACCCCGAATCAGATAAGAGACAAACTTATTTTACACCAGAAAAATGGCTCGAAATACTTAATAAAATTAATTTTGACGAAAATAAAATTAAAGAATTATACATCGATGCCTTTACAGACATCGACATAGACGATGCAATCATTATGAAAGAAAGCTTTGATGATTTAATAAAATATTTAGAATATCTAAAATATAAAAAGGTTCGTGTAGGATTAAGTTATTGCTAATAATTACTTATATCCCTTTGCCTGTAAATTAAACATCGTACTATATAAACCATCGTTAACAATCAAATCTTCATGTTTTCCATCTTCAATTATTTGACCGTCTTGTAAAACTACTATTCGATCTGCAATTTTAAATGTACTAAATCTATGAGAAACAAAGATCACGGTTTTATCCTGTAAATGTTCTTTTATAGACTCAAATATTTCAGATTCTGCTTTCGCATCCACTGCTGATGTTGGCTCATCCATAATAATTAAGCCTGCATCCTTATAAAAAGTTCTCGCCAAAGCAATTCTCTGTGTTTCACCTCCAGAAAAATCCACACCTTCATATTCTCGACCAAAAATTTCATTATATCCTTTAGTATTTTTCATTATAAAATCATGTGAACAAGCTTTTATCGATGCAGCTAAAACTTCATCTGGGACACCATCCTTTTTGACATCATTAACGAAAGTAGTTTCATTTATCTGATTAATATATTTATCCCTATTACCAAAACCTATATTTTCAGTTATAGTAGGATATTCGAAGAGTATGAAATCCTGCATCAAAACTCCGCACATCTTCCTCCATTCACTCAAATCAATGTCTTTTATATTTATACCATTTACCAAAACCTCTCCAGACGTCACATCATAAAATCTCAACAACAATTTTATTAAAGTTGTTTTCCCTGCTCCATTTTCTCCAACCAATGCAATTTTTTGTCCAGATTCTATCTTTAAGTTAAAATTTTTCAAAATATCAATACTCGTACCTGGATATTGGAATGTTACATTACGAAATTCAATTGATGGCGGATTTTTAATGTTTTTTATAGCATTTGAATTTGTAATTATCTTCGGCTTAATTTCCAAATATTCAAATATAACACCTACATATTTCGCTGTAATTACAGAATTATTCATTTCCATCAAAGTCTGACTGAAATCAGATTTGAATCTAACCAGTGTCATAATGTAAAAAGACAATATAGTAATAGATATTATCCCAGACTGAGTATTTCTTATTAATTCCCAAACCACATAACCGAGAACAAAAATTGGTAATAAAGAAGTTAATATTATATAAAAGGATCTTTTAAATTGATTTGTTTTTTCTTTCGAATATATAGTTGTTATTAAATTATTCATCTCATTTCTAAAAAAAGTAGATAAATTCAATAGTTTTATTTCTTTAAAATAATTTTGCGATGTATTCATCCATAACAAGGCACCATATTTTTTCCTAATATTTGTATTTGAAGACCATATATTCCACTCTCCCTTTCTAAATTTAAAATCAATTAATATTCCAGGAATTATTGAAATAATAATTAATATTGATTGAAACGGTAATACAAAAATTATCGAAATACCCGCCAATACAGCTGAAAAAAGGACCTGAAGCGTCGTTAATGTATGCATTAATGTTTCAGTAGGTCTCCATTCATATGAATCAAGCGCATTCATTTTCAACGATGAATATTCTGGATTTTCATAAAATTCTAAATCAAGTTCAGAAGCTTTTTTTATAGCTTCAATTGTAAAATATTTTGAAATTAATGCTGGATAACCAAAATATGCCACATTATGGAATATTTCCCCACATGCTCCCATTAGAAATTGAGCTGATAAATAAAAGACAATTATTATTATTACAGTGCCTTCTATTGATGTGGAAGTAATACCTGCCGCAATCTCCAACAAACGAGAAAAGGAATATGCACTGATTAAAGGCAATACGCTATTTAATATTAATGTTGTTAGAATTACAAAAAAGTATTTCTTATTTATTTTATAAGCTATTTTTATTAGCTTAAATATTGTTTTAAATTGTTTTATTGTGTCTTTCATATAATAAATTTTAGGCAACTCTAAATTTATGTATCGTTCTGCCTCGTATAAATAATATTCGTTTAATTTTTTTCCATATTGATTTTAAAATATAACAAACAACAAAAATAGACTCTTATAGAGCCGGCGTTTTTAGATTGTTGATATGTGATGGGGAAAGAAGTCCAAAAGAACCGGACTTTATAAGAAGATTATTTTATTATGTTTGAAGACTTCCTCTTATTATTTTTTAAAGAATGAAAATTTTACTCTTCTAAAGATAAAACTCCCTTATTCTTTTTAATAAGATTAAGAGAGTATATCCTATAGTTTTATTTTTTTCAAGCTTTTTTACGAAGCGCTTTCCGACAATCCAATAATCTTTGTTATTGCTGGTACATCACTTAAATTATATTTTTTAACTAAATTATCTCTTTCTGTGTTTATAGCTTTAATATACTTAGCTGCATTTACGCTAAAACCGCTTCCGTCAGGTAAATCAGCACTCTTGTTATCCCATTTGGCAACCACATATTTTTCACCATAATCAATAAATTCATTAAAAAATCTTTTCTCGTTAACATCAAATTCTGCAGTATCACTATTAACACTATTTTTTAATTTACTTCGGTGATCTTTTAGAAAGGCTACAACAGCTCTATCTTTCTGTTCTTCAGTTAAATTTGGATCGTTTATAGTTTTTGGATCGTTCATTTCTGAAGCTACGATATTAAATTCGTTGATATTAGTTGTTAAATATTCCTTTATTTTCGCGTCAGGTTTGGCAAAGATAAAGATATATGACAGAACTCCACTAACAACTAGCACTAATAGTACTATAGCGACGGCAATCCCGATGAATAGGCCTTTTTTATTCCCCGATGGAAAACGCCCTTGACCAGAAGCTGGTTTAATTATTGGGGCAACGTTCGGCACATTATTATTTGGCATAAGCTGGTATTTTAATTTCCAATAATATATCTTATATTTTATAGTTATACAAACTATCCAATGACATTCTTAGATTTTTCAAAACGAAAGAGCATAGCGATAATAATAAGTTTTTTAATTACAGTCGGTTTATCTAGACTCATAGTCTTCTTTATTGAGAATAAAATAGCATCAAGCTTTTTTAAATATAATATTATCGGAGAATACCATATTCATCATTTTACGTATGGAATTATAATTCTATCTATAATTGGTTATGTAAGCCTTTTTATTTCTAATAGGTTTAACAAGACTTGGATCTTCATTATTTATGGAATTGGCCTTGGACTAGTATTTGATGAATTCGGATTATGGCTGAAACTTGAGCCATTGTACGACCAAATAGTATCCATTGTCGCCATAATACTAATTTCAATATTTCTAATAATTTCAGCATTTATCGAACATAAATATAGAGTGAAACATACAAAAAGAAAGATTAACAATTACTAATTTATCTATTCTCTGATTTCTTTATTATTGCATCAGCTGAGTTAATTATCTTCTGACTCTTACTTACATTTTTCACCGACTCAGCATAACTTTTGGCTAGCGTAAAATTTTCTTGAGTTAAATAAATACCTGCTTTTTTCAACAAAGCTATATCCAAGCCAGGCGATTCTGTTAATACATTATCCAAAATACCGAGAGAGACATCATAATTTCCTAAATACGACTGAACATCTGCAAGATTTAAATAATACGGAACATGATGTGGTGCCATATTTGTGAGTTTCACATAAAAATCTGAAACTGAAGTGTTTGTAGAATAATCAGGATTATATTGCTGATAACTTACGAAAATAGGCAGATAAGAACTTGGATCTTCTGGATTAAGCATATATGCTGAACGTGCAATTTCTCTTGCCTTAGTTAAATATATACTCTGAAGATTGTCATCCTTAATGTTCTTCAACGTATTTACCGCCATAGATATATTACTTGGATAATATGTAAATAACGAGGATCCTGTGTTCGCTAATGGACCATTACCAGAATGATAACCAATTGAAACAAGAACTGACGAAACTATCAAAAGTAAAGAAATTACAAAAAATGGTATCGCCAGTAGCAATGATGTAAAAAAGGCAGTAGGAGCCGAGATATTTAATTTCTTATCATTATTTATTGAATCGACAAAAAAATCTCTTTCAGTAAGAGTATTAATTTTTAAAGAAGCTAAAACAATTACTAGCCAGAAACCAGTAATTGTTAATGGTACCGTAAGAAAGATAAGAGTCCCAATAAGTATAGTTATATTTCGTAATGGATTCGACTTTAATAAAAAAAGAAAAAAACTTCGTTTGTTTTTCAAAACTTTATATTCTCTCCTCCTTTTTACAAAGTAAAAAATTAAGAAAGAAATTATCACCAATAGCCCTAAACTATCAATAATTTCAAAAATACTATAAGGAGAAACAAGATAATTATTGCTCCAAAAATCTGTTTTATTCACTTCTGCTGGTTTGAAGTGGACATAATCATATTGATAATTATTTGCACCTACACCAAAAAATAAATTTTTAGGATTTTCCGTTAAAGATTTAACCGAAATATTCCATGAGTAATTTGCAGGAAAAGGTGTTCGATCAACATATAAATAATCCTTCTGCAAATATATCTCAAATATGCCAACAACAATTGCAGCGACAACGACGATAATTTTGAATATATAATCTAAATCAATATTTTTATTAACTTTCTTTGTTTTTTTTACATTTTTTTCAATCTTTTTTTTCTTTCGTATTTTAAAATTACTAAATTTAATAAGATTAAAAGCCAAAAATAGAGAGATTAATACGTAATAAAAAATATATAACCCAGAGGAATAAGCATAAATAATAAACGACAATAAACTTAGAAATAAACAACTGATATATAAATACTTTCTCTCGTGAGATAAAGACTCTTTAATCGATAGACTAATACCGAGGAAAAGAACAAAAAGCAGTGAAAAAGTATCCCAAGTTGTACTAAATGTAGAAGCATTAATACTTTCAAAGACTCCTACTCCTCTAAAACGAGTAAGCAATACCGTCAAATTTATTATTGAAACAATAGTAATACCTATTACTAGAGACAATTTAATCTTTTTTTCATCATAGACCTGATAAATTGCGAGAAGCCACAATAAACACGATAAAAAAAGGACTGTTCCTACTCCCCATAAACTTAAGTTAAAATTTACGGAAAAAACATTTGATATAACAGCAAATATAATAAAGATAGAAAAATACTTTATTAATGGAGAAGTAAAGATCTTAATTCTTTTTTCATCAGTTTTCACTTCATTTTTTATTCTTTTATCTGACTTCTTATTCTTATTTGACGCAAACAATTGTTTTCCGCCCCACGAAAGTAAAGAGATAGAAGAAAAAAACATTATAGTAAATATTTTTTCTACAATATATGGATCTGAAGTTACTGGGATAAAAAGGGCTGGTACAATTAAAACAGGAATATATGCACTAAAAAACTGAATTTTCGTTAGAATTTTATTCCAATCCGAATTTCTAATATTTGAGACAAGTTTCCTAAAAAACGGCATATATATATTTTAAACAAACAAGTATAACAAAAATAATAATTTACAGCACTTTAATAGCTATGGTTTGTTAAAATATAATTTCAATAAGCAAAAAAAACAAGAATGACCTACACCAAATTTTAAATAAATCAGGAATAGAATTATATAAAGTTAAGGTATTGTTTTTACCAATACCTTTCCATATATTGAAAATTATACAGCCATTTTTGCTCTTACTTCTTTGGCTATATCAAGAGCTAATTTTTCATCACCCTCAAGTATAGTTTTAAGAGCATCTTTACCTTGTGCTAGCTGAGTATCACCCCTTCTATACCAAGCACCAGATTTTTGCAGAACCCCCTTCTCCACCGCAGCGGCTATCAAAGACGAATATCTATCAATTCCTTTACCGTAAATGATATCAAATTCAACTTCTTTGAATGGAGGAGCCACCTTGTTTTTTACAACTTTAACTCTCGTAACATTACCTAATAATTCATCTCCTTTGGTTATTTTTTCACCTCTTCTAATATCAATTCTGATTGTTGCATAAAATTTCAAAGCATTACCACCAGTTGTTGTTTCTGGATTTCCAAACATTACACCAATCTTCATTCTTATTTGATTGAGGAAAATAAGGGTTGTTTTGGATCTATTTGCAATTGCAGTAATTTTTCTCATTGCTTGAGACATAAGTCTAGCCTGAGCACCCATAACAGCATCTCCCATTTCACCATCAATTTCTGCCTTTGGAACAAGTGCCGCAACAGAGTCAATAACAATAATATCCACAGCACCTGAACGAACTAATGTTTCACATATTTCCAATGCCTGCTCTCCATAATCAGGTTGAGATAACAATAGATTATCAACATCAACCCCTAAATTTTTTGCATAGCCTGGATCCAGCGCATGTTCAGCATCAATAAAGGCTGCGACACCACCTTGTTTTTGAGCTTCAGCAATGGCATGAAGAGCCAAAGTAGTTTTACCAGATGATTCTGGTCCATAAATTTCAACAATTCTGCCTCTAGGATAACCACCTACTCCCAATGCTGAGTCCAAAGCAATAGATCCTGTGGGTATAACTTCTATACTTTCAATTTTATTATCACCTAACTTCATAATAGAACCAGCTCCGTATGACTTTTTAATCTGGTCTATAGCAACATTTAAAGCTTGAAGCTTAGCAGATTTCACATCACTTTTTGATTCGACCTGTACATCAGGATCCTGTTTTTTTGCCATGATTACGAGTTAATAATTATATATGTGGTAAAGGATTAACGGACAAATACTAATAGGGGGAAAATTTCGGGGCATAAATTCGCCAATCCTCAAACCAATCTAAGTAATTTTATCACCGATAAATCAGTAGTACAATTAATTTGTATTTATATAGTTTTAATAGGCATTAATGAGTATTTTTTTCTTTTTCGCTTATCAATTTTTCAATCCAATATATTTAAAATATTAATATATTTCATTTGTAGCAATGTAATTTATGTAGTACAATCAATAGAATTTTCATTACTCAAATTGATAAACTAATAAAAAGATTGATTTTGAGTATCTCATATAATTTAGAACTAAGAGTTAATAATGTCCAAAGATAATACGACGGAAAAAATATATAAGGCGCCAGTAGTAACAGTAATGGGACATGTTGACCATGGGAAAACTACATTATTAGACAAAATCAGACATGCCAATGTTGCAGATAAAGAATTCGGAGGCATTACCCAAAAAATTGGTGGTTATCAAATAAGCCATAAAGGGAAAAAAATAACATTTATTGATACTCCTGGACACGAAGCCTTTAGTGAAATGAGACAAAGAGGTGCAAGTGTAACGGATATTATTGTTTTAGTAGTAGCTGCTGACGATGGGATTCAGAATCAAACCAGAGAAGTCATCAACATTTATAAAAAATCAAACGTACAGATGATTGTTGCTGTAAATAAGATCGATATGCCAGGTTCCAATCCTGAAAAGGTAAAAAGAGAACTTGCATCAGAAGGATTATCACTTGAAGGTTGGGGTGGAGACATTCCTGTTGTTGAAATAAGTGCAAAGATGGGAACAAACATTGATGGTCTTTTGGACACAATTCAGCTCGTTGCAGAACTTTCAGAAATAGATCAAATTGAAACATACAAACCAGATCCTTCAATTGATTATTTATCAGAATCAGTAATTATCGAATCATACGTGGATAAAGCGCTTGGTCCTGTAGCAACATGTATTGTAAAGGCAGGAAAAATCAGTAGAGGAGATTTTGCAGCAGCAGGAGGAACTTATGGAAAAATTAGAGCATTAATAGATCAAAATAATAAAACAGTTTCAGACGCAATTGTTTCTGATCCTATTTTGATAGTTGGACTAACAACAGTTCAGAATACAGGAGAAATTGTCAGAACATATGCTAACGATAAACTTGCTAGACAAAACAGCACAAAGAGTATCAATGAACAAATTGAGGAAGAGAGACAAGAAATAATAGAAGAAATTTCAGACCAATTTGATTTTTTCAATGATGATCAAGAAGAAAACACATTCAGAATAATATTGAAATCAGATACAAAAGGATCAATGGATGCAATTATTGCAAGTTTAGAAAAATTGGATATTACAGGGATTAAATTAAAAATACAATCGAAATCTTTAGGCCCAGTAAACCTATCTGATGTTGAATATGCATCATCTACAAAATCGCTAATAATAGCCTTCAACGTAGAAGTTCCTAAGGGATTAGAGACATCGATTAAGGCTAAAAAAGTTCTAATTAGAGAGTATAAATTGATTTACCAATTATTAGAAGAATTAGAAATGGCATTATACGGATTAACAATGCCAGAAGAAGAAGAGGTTATTATTGGTACAGCAAATGTTAAATCTCTATTTATTCTTTCAAACAAATCTATGGTTGCAGGTTGTGAAGTAAAGAGTGGAAAAATTATAAAGGGATATAAAGTAGCGGTAGAAAGAAAAGGAGAAAGAATCCATGAAGGAAAAATAGTATCATTACGACATTTGAAAGACGAAGTAAAAGAAATGAGTGTCGGTGCAGAATGCGGAATTGTGTTAGATCCTGGATTCGATATACAAACAGGAGACAAAATGATCGTGTTCAAGATGGAAAAATCATAAGCTTTTTTGAAATAAATTCTAAGACCTCCCTTCGGGGAGGTTTTTACTTTAGATTGTTTAATTCAATATCCTAATCGTTGATAAAATATTGTAAATTTCATGATACGAAGTTGTATAAATATCACTTGAAATTTTATCCTTTTGATACTTAAACTGAATAGATAAATATAATTTCTGTGTACCAATATATGCGTCTTCAAAGACTTTCGTTTTATGTAAATCTGTAGTATTGTCTGCAATTCCAGTAGAAGATCCGACGATATAACCATCCTTAGTTTCATATATTTTCACCGCAATAGAATTACCTTTTATAGTATAGTACTCTGTAGATATGTACTTACATTCTCCAACCAAATTACATGGATAGTTAAAATAAGCCTCAACAGGAGTAGTGTTTATTACCAATTTTGCCTGATTATCACTCTTTGACGTCAACTCAATAGTGTCATAATAACCCGTACGACCTAATCCAGCTACATTATACTGACCAGACTGAACATTCCATGTTGAAGGATATGTGAAAGAAACGCCGATCTTATCATTTTCTTTATATTCTTTGTAAACAATTTTTGAATTTTGCGCCTTGTACTGGATACTTCCAATAATATATGACATTTCATTTATCATAGGGTTCAAAGATGGATCTTCTTTAGTTGGCAAATTATTAATATTTGTTGTGTAATATGACATTGTCATGATCATATATGGATACGATCCTGTTAGGTTAGAATTAATATTAAAACCAAGATCCTTAGCTTCAATTCTATAACCTCCAGTATATGATGTTAAATATGATCCATACCATAAATAAGATTTTTTATTTGAATTACCACACTGTTCAACCATATTGCCACCGTTTTCCATGTCTGGATTAAAATAAAGGTTGTTTAAAGATAAAACTTCTGTAGTAAACTGAGGTAAATTGGCAGAAACTGGAAAATTCGTACAAGGAGACATTGGACCAGGTCCCATTCTCAACTCTGGAGCATACAGGTAAGAGGCTACCGAATCCCACCTCCCCGTCCCCACACCACTAGCATCGTGATCTGCGTGACTAATAATATTTAAAGTATAATTTCCTTTTAACAAAACTACACCAATTGCCTTACCAGAATTATCCTTCAAAGCTTTATATATCCATCCAGAAGGAATATTTAGTTTAATTCTATCGTTTTCGTAATAATTAATTATAGGATTTGGTATGGGTGAAATAATTGATGTTGGTTGCGTAGTAAGAGAAACTGTAGGGGTAACAGTTGATAATGACGTTTCTAAATAAATAGAAATTACTACATTAGAAAAATTACCATCTGATGTCTTTGTCAAAGTAATGTTTATATATGCTCTTTTTCCATCTAATTTACTGCTAAAGCCATCTCTACCATATAATTCACCTGCTCCAACGGAACTCATACAACTACTCTTCTCCCACATTATTGAGTTATTAAAATAATCTCTAATTTGAGAAACTACTGATGTTGCTGTCTTTTCGTCTTTGCTTGCAGAAATATTTGTTTTAATACCAGATACAACTTCGTTTTTTGGAAGGCTTGTAGCATCACAATTATTCCAGTCAAATGTTGCATTCTCTGGATTAGACCAGCTAATATCTGTTTTAACAGCTGTTGTTTCATAAAGTCCTTGTAAGGTACCGAATTTGGCACCATCTGTAATTTTGATTACTGTATCCGAGTTATTATTCGAAACTAAATCTTTTTTAGTAGTTTTGCTTCCTCCATTAATAATAGCTAATGTTGAGAAAACAGTTGCTATTATAACTAAACAGGATAGCGACAATAAAACAGCTATATTTTTTCTATTCGTAAAATAAGTTTTAATAAAATTAGTATTCATTTTTTCATGATATAAGTTATTTTGGTAGACTTTCTGCTGTACTCTCTGCCAAACCAAATCTTCATCCTGCTTAATAAAATCAGGATTCATAATCTTCTTTAAATTTTGTTCAAACTTATCTTCCTGCATATTTTCTTACAATTTTTAAAGCCTTAAAAACAAGTAGCCTAGTAGCATTTTCTGTTTTGCCAAGTATTTGAGCAATCTCTGGATATTCCATTTCATTTACATATTTGAGAATAAGAACTTCACGATATTCTTTTTTCAATAATTCTAGAATTTCGATAACCTGCTTATATTCATCGTTTTTTATCACATTTTCCTCAATATCTGTATCTGAACCAATATATTCTAGAATTTTTTCACCATCAACATATCTATTTGTTCTTCGATAACGATCATTAATTAGATTTCTTGCTATTTGATACAACCATGCACTATACATTTCGCCTTGAAAACGACCTAAATACTGATAAGCACGAGCAAAAGTATCTGAAACAAGATCTTCAGTATCACTTTTATTTTTTACTTGATAAAAACAATATCTGGATATTTTTTCATAATTATCTCTATATATTTGCTCAAATAACCTATTTAATTGTGTTTGGTCAGTTTGCTCCACGAAAGATATCTTCTAAATATATAACAAAAATGTTCAACTTTTATTTCCATTATCTGTTATATAATATACAGTATTATTAGCATATGGGTATATGATCACTTCCCAACGGGATTTATCAGACCTTCTTCGAAGGGTTTGAAATGACATCTAGTACCCGAAAATCTTCATTGTTATTCATAATTTCACTATGTACATTTGTATAGACAGCAGTATTTTTTTGATTAAAGTGCAAAGAAAGTTAATAAACATTATTCAAATCTACAAAATCCTTAACATTATCAGGTGTGATAATAACTTTTTGTGTCGGATTTTCTAAAAGTTTACGTGCTGCTTTTCGCCCCAGAAAAAGCATATTTCTTTCTAGCTGACGGATACCAGCGTCGAAACCTAGCGGTCGAACAATACTTTCCCAGACATCATCTGTAATTTCCAACATTGTAGAATCCAAACCAGAAGCTTCCATAATTTTTGGAAGTAAATAACTCTTTGCTATATTCTCTTTTTCATCATCTGTATAAGAATTAAATCTTATGACTTCCAGACGATCAACAAGTGCTGAACTAATAGGCCCTAGATTATTGGCAGTACATATAAATAATACCTTCGAAATATCAATATATTGATCAAGATAATGATCACGAAATGTTGAATTCTGTTCAGGATCCAAAACTTCAAGTAGTGTAGCCATCATATCCGATCTTTTCCCCTGCTCTCCAGAAACTTTATCCATTTCATCAAGCACAATAACAGGATTCATTACACCAGATTTAATAATCGCCTTAATAATCTGTCCAGGTTCAGAGTCCGATTCAGATTTGGGACTTCCTCGTAATTCCAATGTTGTCCCCAAAGCCCCAAGTGCGATACGAACAAAGGGTCGCCCGATTGCTTCGGATATTGAACGCGCTAAAGTAGTCTTACCAATACCTTGAAGACCAACAAAAAGCATAGGTGGAATATGAATAATTGAATTAGGATTACGCATCTGTTTAATTTTAGATACGGACATAAAATCCAAAATCATTTGCTTAACCTTCTCGACTCCATAGTGATGACTATCCAAAACTTGTTTAATGTGGACTAAATCGAGATTATCTTTACAATATTTTCCCCAAGGGACTTTCGTAATCCAATCCACATATTTGGATAAGGTTTCAAATTCTTGAGAATAACCTGTCAACTCAGCTGTTCTAGTCACACGATCGATCCAAACATAGAGAGGTTCTTTGATATTCTGTCCCATAGGGCAAGAATCTACTTTCTGTCTTATCAGTTGTAAATCTTTTTCAAAGACATTAACAGCCACGTTTGTGAAAATTATATAATTTCTCTTCCAGATTATAAATTTAGATAAGATATGTCAAGGGACGGAAGTTGGGAAAAGTACTTCCCTCGCCTTCACGGAAACAACAACATAAAAAAAAGACTAGATTGTTTCAACAGATACTAACAAAAAGCCTTATCTCTATGCTATAATCCTTCATTGCCCAGACATAAATGAATAGTATTAAATATTAAAAATACAATATGGACCAGGCACTAATTTCCAATTTTAAAAAAACTATTGCAGACAGCTCTAGTATCCTAATAGTCCTTCCAGAAGCAATTAATACTGATACTATAGCAGCAGCAAGTACTTTTTTTCATTTTGTAACAACGAGTTTAAGAAAAAACGCGCTAATAGCTTGTTCATCTAGAATTCCAGTTCGTTTTTCTCATATATTAGGAGCTTACGGAATTGAAGAAAAACAAATTGTTTCAGAAATAAAACCTCTTCAATATTTCATAACAATAAAGAATACAGAGAAAGATTTGGACATTGCTGTTAATAGGAAAGAGGGTGAAATCGAAATTGTAATGATGCCAAAAATTAATGAAATCGATTTTTCAAAGATTAGTTTAAACACAGTTGGTACAAAATTTGACTTATTTGTTGTATTTAATGCAAAAACATTAGAAGATTTAGGCTCAATTTATAACTCGTCAAAGAATGTTTTTGAAAAAATAAAAACTGTATCTATAACATCAAACTCAGCCGTAAATTATATTTCCGACTCATTATTTGATAATAGACATTCCACAGCTTCAGAAACAGTTTACAGCATAATAACAGGCTTTGGAGCAACATTAGATCAGACAGCAAAAGATGTTTTATTTGAAGGAATAGTAGAAGGAACAGACGGATTGCACAAAACAGTATCCAAAAATTCTGTACAAACTACTCTTGATTTAACTTCAGATCAGGTTTTTTCAGATAAATTTAAGGATTTATTCTATGGTTATAGTCCAGAAGGATTAAATTTAAGAAAGAAAATTTTTTCAAATATAGTTCAAAAAAATAATATTGTTTACAGCATACTTTCTTCATCAGATCTAGAAGAATTACACATAGAAGGATATCAATTAGAAGGCATGGATTATTTACCTTTTGGAATAGTAGACCAAGTAGATACATACATATTGGCTTACGATTTAAATGGAAATAAAAGAATTATCATTGAAGCAGAAAATAGCGACGAGTTATATTCAAAACTGAAAGGTCAATTCAAGACGACAAGATCAAGCACACTAATAACAATAACAACAGAAAGTGGAATAGATAGTGTTTTAAATGCAATTACTGGACAAACGGAAATTTTTAACGAAACACAACCAGTGGTAAAAAAAATGGAAAGAAAGGATAATTTCGAGCCAATGACTATAAATAACGAACCTATTATCCCACCAGCACCAGAGACAGAAACACCTTTCGAAAAAGCAACAGAAAAAAATAAAGTGAATGAAAATTCAGGCCCTTTTCAACCGGCTTCAATTTAACACGATTTTAAGAATAGCCTTAATAGTAGCAGTTTTTTAGACTGAGGATATTATTAAGATGTCTAAGAGAAAGATTATTTTTTTATTTTTAAAATACATAGACGAAAGAAAGTTTTTCTAATGTGGATATATATATAGCAAGAAGGTCACTTTCTTTTTTAATGTATTTTTGAATAAATAGCATCTGAGACTTAATTTTTTATTGTGTTTGATATGATAAAAAGATATGGATAAGCCATTGTAAACTAATAGATGATTAGAGCATTGACTTATAAAATATCTTATGTTTTTGGTCCTATATATTTTATATAAGAAACATTATGTTAAAAATAGTGCGTGGCTAAGTGAAAGAAGTTGTTTTTTTTGAGTTAAAAGAAGTTACCCACATTTAGACCACAAGAATAAATATTCAATTAGTGTAGTTTTCATGATGAGATACCGTAAATTATCTTTTTTATGAGGGGCTCTTTCGTAATGTGCACCTCTTGTTGTAAAATGCCAAGTATCAGACGATATTAATAATATTTATACACGCGATAGACAGTATTACTACTAAATACTATCTTAATATAATAATTAAGGGAAAAATATGAAACTTAAAATTTTACAAGAAAATCTATCAAAAGCTTTGACAGTTGTTTCCAGAAGTGTTGCTTCAAAGAGTAGCATACCTATTCTTACAAATTTTCTAATAACTGCAAAGAAGAGTGTTCTTGAAATATATGGAACAGATTTCGACATTGCGTCTAGAATATATGTTGGAGCAGATGTTGAAGAAGAAGGTCGTTTTTGTGTTTCAGCAAAGAATCTAACAGATTTAATTTCCCTACTCCCCTCTGGTACTATTGAAATTTATACTGAGAAAGAAAATTTAATTGTTGTTTCTCCCAAAGGCAGAACCGTATTTCCTACCAGTATAGCTGACGATTATCCAGAAACATTTGTCTTGAAGAAAGAAGATACTCCAATTATGTCTTTTCCTGTATCATCTTTCTATCAAATAGTTGATAAAACATCATTTAGTACAGATAAACAAAAACTTCGACCCATTTTCACAGGTGTCTACTTTGACTTTATGGCAAATGGATTAAATACAGTTGCAACAGACGGTATGCGACTTTCCAGATATTTCATTGAAGGAGAACAACCAAAAAACGATAATATGAGCATTCCTTCTGATGCTTTGGATGAGTTGGTGAAGACAATTCATGATCTAGGTGAAGTTCCAGAAGACAAAATAGATATTTATATGTCTAATAATCAAGCTATTTTCAAATATAAAAATGCAGAACTTGCGGCTAGATTGATAGAAGGTATTTTTCCAGATTATAAGGCTGTTATTCCTTCTGAATTTAAATTTGTTGTTAAAGTTATGAAGGCAGAAATACTTCAAGCATTGAGAATTACTGGTGTATTTACTAGAAATTTAAGTGTACCTAAAGTCGGTTTGAATTTTGACTTCACTACTTCCAAGATTCATTTCATAGCAGAAGCTTCTGAAATAGGACAAAATAATACTGAAATTGAAATGGATATCGAACAATCAACTGATGAAATAAAAACAATGTTTAATGCTAAGAATATTCAGGATGCATTAGCGCATATTGGCACAGAAACTATTATTATTCGAGGGTTTGAGAATAAACGAAATCCGGGCGCTATCGGAATTGTCCTAATGGAAGATAATAATGATAAATTCCTGCATATGATGACACCTTTTGCCGTATAACTCCTTTTTGAAGTCTTGAGCCCCTTTTCGTAAGGGGCTTTTTTATTTTTTTTCGTGTATATTATTAAGTGAAAATTTCATCGAAATGAAAAAAACAAAAATAGAAGTTATTTCTAACGTCAACATGAGACCTGAACAAAATATTAGGTCAAATATGGGGAGTAGAATGAGTTCTTTTGCAAAAAAATTCTTTAACTCTAGTCAAATTCTAGTAGTTGTTTTGGGGGTTATTGTTTTGATTTATTTTTTTGTTGCTTCTTTCAGTATTGTAGACGGTCCTTCTATGCTTCCTAATTTTGAAACTGGAAATTTCACAATATATGAAAAAGTTACCACATCGTGGGGTAAATTAGAACGAGGTGATGTTATTGTATTCCAAGCCGAGAATGGTAAAGATTTTATAAAAAGAGTAATTGGTATACCAGGCGATGTTGTTATGATTCTTGGTGGAAAAGTTTATGTTAATAATGTTGTTATTAAAGAAGATTATTTGTCAGAAGAAAATAAATATGTTAAACCAGGTTCTCGATTCTTGGAAGGAATTCCAATTAAAGCTGCCGATGATGAATATATTGCATTTGGAGATAATCGATTAGTTAGTCAGGACTCTAGAACTATTGGTCCTATTAAAAAAGAAAAAATAAAAGGTAAGGTTTGGGCTGTATTTTGGCCTATGGATAAAGCTCATATTGTTAATCATGTCAGATATCCAGAATTATCCAAGTAATCTTTTTTATAAAAAGTTGGTATAATTCCATAAAATTCATTATAAATGCTAAAAATAAATATTATTACAATATTTCCAGATTTTTTTAAGACATCTGTTTCATACTCAATTCTCAAAAGAGCACAGGAAAAAGGTCTTGTTGAATTTAATTTATTAGATTTACGACAATGGTCAGAGGATAATTATAAAACTATTGATGAACATCCTTATGGTGGTGGTGCCGGAATGGTGATGATGCTTCCTCCAGTTTATAAGGCTTTGCAAAGTCTAAAATTTCCATCGAATGTAATTCTTCCTTCAGCAAAAGGCAAAATATGGAATCAGGGAATGGCTAAACAATTTTCTGAATTTAACGAAATGACTTTCATAGTCCCCCACTTCGAAGGAATAGATGAAAGAGTAGTTGAAAATCTTGTTAATTATGAAATATCGATTGGTCCATATGTCTTATCTGGTGGTGAAATTCCTACATTATCAATTATAGACTCAATAGTGAGGTTATTACCTGGTGTTTTGGGGAATCCTGAAAGTATTATTGATGAATCTTATTCTGAAATCATACCAAATTCACAAGAAGCTGGTAGTCTTCAAGCAACTTATTTGGAATATCCACAATATACGAAGCCATCAAAATTTGTTACAGAAGAAGGGAAAGAATGGGTTGTTCCAGAAGTTTTGTTATCTGGAGATCATAAAAAAATTGATGATTGGAGAAAAAATAAGAAAAAATTGGTAAAGATTAATTGTTAACCACTTTTTCCATTGTGGAATAATGTCCTTTTTTTCGTTAATATACAAATGCATTTATTCTTGTGCTATGGCAAAAAAGATAGAATTAGGAAAACTAAATATTGATACTGAAGTTAGCAAACCTGAAAAAAAGGTTTCTACGAATTCTCTTATTTATAAAAAAAATATTGAAAAAATTAATACACCTAAAGAATCGGTTTTAATCGGAAAGGAGATTAATGGAAAAAAAATTGGCAAATATAAGAAAAAAAATCGAATTAGAAAGAATATCTTATTATTTATATTGCTTATTCTAGTTAGTGGCTTAGGTTTTGTCGGGGTCAAAGCTTATCAGGCTATGAATAGCTTCAACAAAGCTGGTGTAGATATAAACATTGTCGACGTGGTAAAAGACGCTGTTGCACCTAAGGCAGACCCTCAGCTTTTGAAAGATGGCAACATAACTAACGTTCTACTTGTTGGTATTGATTCTAGAACAGGTACTGGTAGCGATGGCTTGGAAAATACTGACTCAATAATGATTTTATCTCTCAACCATGTCACTAAAAGAGTTTCCATGGTCTCTATTCCTCGAGATAATCAAGCTATTTTTTTCGTAGGAAAGGATAATAAGACAGCAATATCTGACAGAATTAATGCTGCCTATTATTTAGCAGAAAATAACAACTACCCTACTGGAGGTTTGGGGCTCCTCAGGACCACCCTAACTCAGATGACGGGATTACAGATACAATATACAGTTCAAGTTAATTTTGATGCCTTTAAAGACATAATAGATAGGATTGGTGGAGTAACAATTAATGTTGAAAGATCATTCATCGACTATGAATATCCAACGGATAATTACGGGTATCAAACTGTTAAATTTAATGCTGGTGAACAGACAATGACTGGTGAAACGGCATTGAAATATGCTAGATCTAGGCATTCGCTAGGTCCTGAAGGCTCAGATTTCGCTCGTGCGAAAAGACAACAAAACGTGGTCGCTGCTGTCCAAGCTAAAATAAAGACGACAAACTTTGTTACAGATCCAGGTGCTGCTTCGGACTTTATAAGTATATTTGGGGACAGTGTCAAAATTCAAAAGACAGAAAATAGTTCTGCTCCTATTCAAAAAATTGATTTTTCATCAGATATTAAAGCTATTTTGGCGCTAAAAGATACTGTAAATATGAATTTCATTACGAGTCTTGTCTTGGATCCTTCTATTGGAGGTACAAATTCAATTATTCATAGACTGGATACCGAAGCCTATTTAATCGGTCCTACTCTAGGTTATGGCAAATATGATGATTACAAAAGATATGTCGATTTTGCTATTAACAATCCTGATGTGTATTTAGAAAATAAATTTAACTATGACATTCCCAAAACATATGCTGAAATTGGTTTCGTTGATGCCGGCTTGGGATATGCTAAAACATTGGCTGAGGCTAAGAGTTTAAACAGTGACTTTATATCTTCTACATACTTAACACAGATAAAAGGTCCAATAGTCCTACAAAAAGCAGATACGACAAAAAACATATCCGAGTTGGATTTAACAAATGTTGGTATTTATGATTCCACTCAAACGAAACCAGCGACACTGGAATATTTAACGAAGAAATATGGAGCTAAAGTTTTGACTGCAGACGTTGTTCCAGATAGTGTAAAAAAGCTAAAAGGTTACGATATAATTCTAATCTTTCCTACAAAAACGGAATAATTGAAATATTGCTAATTTTAAGATAAAATCCGCTCTATTCTTTATTTTCTATGGCTGCTAATTCAACAGGAACATATCAAATTTCTTCCAAGGCTACTTATAGTCAATATAATCCAGGACAGAGAATATCATTACCTAGACAATTGCATATAGCAGAATTAACATTAACAAGTGTTCAGCCGACTGTAGGAATTTTATCAAGATCAGGTGATGAATTGTCTGTTATATCAAAAACAGATAGGTGTACCCAGGATACAGGAGTTTATATAACAGCTACTTCACGCGGTCTTTTAGAAATAACACCAACATCTTCTTTTTATCAAATTTGTGGTGCTATTCATGGTGGAGATGTAAACAATCTTTTTAATAATACGGATGGAATTGATTTAATTAAAGATTTAGCGCTTCCTCGTGGACTAGAAGTCAATAAAACGGCATTTTGTTTTCAACTAGGTGGTTTATTAGTTGCGTTAATAAATCCTCCAAAAAGTAATCCAGTCTTTTCTTTATATGCTCAACCTCATTTAATTTTACAAAGAGTATAAAAAAAAGAGGAACCTTTTGGATTCCCCTTTCATATTTCTTTAAATAAGCCCTTTTTACTGCATTATTGGCTTCCAAGCCTTTTTGCCTGCAAATTGATGGTATTCTAATACTTCGTCTACAATTCCGTAATCTAGGGCTTCATTTGCGTTCATCCAGTAATCTCTATCCATGTCCTTCTCTACTTGAGTTCTTTTTTGACTAGTGAATTGAACGAAATAATCTATGAATTGTTCTTTTGTTTTCAAAATTTGTTTTGCGTATATTTCAACTTCGGTTGCTTGACCACCGATCGCACTTATAGAAGGTTGATGGATCATGACTTGAGCGTTGGGCAAAATGTATCTCTTTCCTTTGGTTCCACCAGCTAGTAAAAAAGCTCCCATTGATGCTGCCATACCGACACCTATCGTTACGATGTTTGGTTTTACGTGGTTCATTACATCAAAAATAGCCAATCCTGCATTTGTACTGCCACCTGGTGATGCTATGTACATGAAAATATCCTTTTCTGAATTCTCTTTTTCCAAGAATAGTAATTGAGCAATGACGTTGGCTGCAAGTTGAAAATCTATCTCGTCAGAGATAAATATAATTCTATCCTTCAAAAGCCTTGAATATATGTCATAAGCTCTCTCTCCATCTTTTGTTTTTTCAATTACCGTAGGAATCATATAATCATACATGCTTCTTATTTTAGGTCTTTTTTTCATAACTTCTCTTTTAATAACTATCCTTTCCCAGGGTAACTTAGAAGCTACGAAGACGATACCCAAGGTTATACAGATTATAGGGGGAAAATTTCAATTTACAAGACTTGACATAGTAGGCAGATATGGATTAAATAGAATAGGGATAAATGTTTAGGAAAGACTTATAATGAACATATTATTTCCACAGACTAAAAATAAACAACGAAAAAGATGTTTGTAAAGCGAATAATACTATACACAATCACGGAAGTCTCAGCCATACTGCTTATAACCTATTTCTTTTCGGGTTTTAAAATAAATCAGACTGATGCTGGTTATTTTGTTGGGCTGGCTTTATTCATCGCATCAATAAACTACTTTATAGATCCTATCATTAAGTTTTTCGCTTTGAAAATTAAATTCATTACGGTTTGGCTCTTTAATTTCATAGCTTTGGTTCCACTCTTATACATAATTAAGCTCATTGTATCTGGTATTTATATAGGTAATGGAAATTTTAGAAGCATGAATTTAGGCGTCTTTCAGATTATTCCTTTTGAAATGGATTACATCCTTACCATTATACTTTCGGCTTTAATAATGAGTTTTGCTTCTGCTGTAATAAGGTGGCTTCTTGACTAAACTTTAGCTGATTGACTTTCTTAAAGTTTTTAAAGATAGTACTGCGCATTTTTCTCTAGCTGGATTAATTTCTACTCCGAGTAATTCATGTATGAATTTTTCATCTAGTTCCCTAGCCTCTTTAAAATTCATTCCGATTAATTCTTCCACAAGCAAGCTCGCAGATGCCTGAGAAATACTACAGCCTTCTCCTTCAAATTTAACATCTGAAATAATGCCTTTACTGTCTGTCTTAATATAAAACTTAAGATTGTCACCACATGTGGTGTTAACTTCATAACCAACGAAATCTGCATCAGCAATAATTCCCTTATTCGGGGACTTAGTACCGTGAAAGATTATGTTTTCAGAATATATATCCATAATGAGTAATTATGTAGTATTATACTACTTATTTCATATATTTCGAAATTAACTAACAGACTTATTCTATGGGAGGACAACATCAGAACAAAAAAAAGAATGGAGGTGAACAGGCTTCTTGTCCGATGGATCTCCCCGAAGTTATTCAACCTACAAACCGTTCAGACGGATATGTTTTAACACTGAATAATAATCCTGAGGTAAAAACAGCATATAAAAATCTATTGCTCAGATGGCGAGAATGCAAGGCGGATAAAGAAGATAAAAATCCTATTAATAAATTTTATAATATTACTTTCAAAGACGATGAGAAGGGAGAAGAAGGAAAACTGAATGATTATTATCAAAGATCTAAAGAGTTTCAAATATTTTTTTTAAAAGAATCTTTAAGTTCCTCTAAGGTTATAGAAACTAGTGAATTGTATGAAAAAATAATTAAACCTTATCGGGATTTTGCAGAAATATTTCTTAATGTATCGGAGACTAATAAACAAATTTTTGTAGCTAACGATTTGCATCTAGCATTTTATGCTAAAACAATACCATTATATTTGGCTATGTTTCATAAAATTGACTTTGAAAAATACAAAAAAGAAATCAAATTACATGAAACGTTGTCTCAGATTAATTCAAGAAATCAAAAGTTAGAAATAGTTATACCTTATGATGTTAGTAATGGTTTATTAAGAACAAAAGTAGATAAAGCTATTGTTTTTTTTATGGCATTAAGTCTTAGAGTTCAAAATACAGACAACAGACCGATAGACGAATCTATACCTACTAATATTAAAATGTTAATTGGGCAAGCTCATTATGATAAACGTGGACACCGCAGTCGTGATGAAAAAACAGACTTCGAAACTGAAGATGAAAAATATAAAATTTTGAATTATCCTGATAGTATCAAAGTCAGCGATTTTTCGAAAAATCTAGATGATGACGATAGAAGTTATAAAACAAATCCATACGAATTATTGGATAAATATAAAGAAATATCAGAAAAAATTCCAACGGGATCCTATAAATTATCGTTTACGGGGAAAGATAATTATGATTATATTTTAGTTCGGTTTAATGATGGACGCGTGCAACTGACAGATGCTAAGGGCAATATAATTTTTATTAATGTTGATCCAAATAAGAAGGATAGACCTGAATATTGGGATAATTATTTTCTAAATAATATTCTAAAAGAAGTTGCCGAAGGTTTGAACGAAACAAAAACATATACACAATATGTAAATTTTTTCATGACAATAACAGGTAATGTCTTACAGAATAAAGGATACCATCCATTCTTAGCAAATAATAATAAGATAAAAATTGAAGAAGACGGCGATGATGTAACAGTTATTATTACAATCGAATCTAAAAATAAGATTCCTTCGGAAGTTAAATTCATTCGTAAAAACGGTGTTGAAAAATTCGATATAACTGGTTTGAATGAGACGCCGTATGAAGAGACAGTATTGGAGGCGGGTCGTTTATTATTAGAATTTCAAAAAAAGATATTTGAAAAAAGAAATAAGGAAATAATAGCTAATTTGATAGTAGATATACCACTGGATGGAAGTTTTTTATACCATGATACTGAATCAGATATCATTCTTACTTTTAATAATAATGTTGTTACTTTTTTGACTAAAGAAAAAAAAACTATTGTTTTGGATTCTATTAAACAGATTGAAATTCTTACAATAATTGCTGAGTTATTAAATAAACAAGAGGAGAATTCTTCTAAAAATTCAAAAAGTATTTTAGAAGAAAAAATTAAAGAAATATTGCAAAGTTCTCGTTCTTCGTCAGGTCAAAATACGGTAATTCCAGTTGAACTCTACGAGACTCGCGAATTGTATTCTTTTTCATCGAAGCGTAATGTCTACGGGCCTAAAAGTGAGTATGAAGAACTTAAAATACAGTATGACAACTTAGGTGAAAAGTTTAATCAACCTAAAAGTATTCTCTTCAATGTTAGTTATGAAAATGAAGTATTAAAAATAAAAACAAACGATTTAATAGATCTAAATATTCTTTTTCATCTACCAGATCACTTACAATCATATATAGAAGAATTGCATGATAGTGCAAATAAACCTGTAATAAAATTATCTACACCTGTTGTTGAGCCGAGTATCGCAAGTATTAAAACTTATATAGATATTCCCGAAGCCAAAGAACTTATACAAGCTATTACTACCTTAGTACCACAAGGAGCTGATTCAGAAAAAGAAAAAAATAATAAAGAAAGACAAGATCTATTAGATAAAATACATTTTTTTGGTAAAATCCAAATTGTTCATAAATCGAATGTTTATACCTTAGAATTAAGTGAACAAGCAGGGCGAAAAACATGTATTGTTAACAATAATTCAGTATTAAGTCATGAAGAAGAAAAGGCAATACTATCTGGAGTATACGAAGAGTTTAAAGAAATTCAGGGCTCTATAAAATCGATTGTTTCTGCAGGTGAAGAAGAAAAGTCTGTGTGGGAGAAACAAAAAATATCAATCGGTGAATATGAAAATGGTACTAAATTAAAACTATCTGAGATTGAGTTTTCTCAAGACGGTAATAAAAAATCTACGACTTTGAACATAAACCAAATATCATCTGATTCATCTTTTTCTATGTTTACCGTGAAAATATCACTAGAAAATAACAAACATACGTTCAGTTTTACTAATGTAGGAGAAAATAGTCTTACATTACTAGAATTACGACAAATAAATACTTATATAAATCAATTAATTCAAAATGTAGATACAGGTGTATTGGAACGTCTGTCTAATGTGAGCACAGTACCCTTATTGTCAGACGCTCCCCTATCAACTAATACTTCAACACTAACACAATTAAGTCCTACAGGATCAGCTCCAGTTGAAACGTCGATAGTTTCAAAATTAAAAGCAGAGCATGAAAAAGAAGAGCAACGAAGAAGAATAAATGAATGGGCTCTTCGAACTCCAGGCTTTGGGCTTAGAGAAGTTCCTAAAAATTTGTTTCTATTTATGGGTATAAAAATAAAGGATCAGTATCAGAGTCTAGTTCTTCAACCCTCAATTAATGGAAAAAATAAAATCGTATCAGGACAGAAAGTAGTAGCAACAATAAATAGTCTTACAGGAGAAATTACTACCATAAAAGGATATGAAAATATCGATAAAGCTATATTACAAGAACGTATTTTGTCGGCTTTTAAAACACATGTTAGTGAAACGGAATTCTCCAATGAAGCTAAATATTACACGACAATTCGTCACATAAAAATTTCTGGTTCTATAGAAAGAGGTGTTTTAACGAAAAAGAAAAATAATTCTGAAGGTTTAAAGAGATTTGGCCTTGCTGATAATTGTTTGTTTGTAAGATATGAAGATTATGGCAACTCAAATGCACCATTAGGGTTTAGGTTAAGAGAAAAAAATGGTTTAAAAAACTTAGTAGCTGGTTATATACATCCAAATGGGGCTATTACGTTTGAAACAATTTCGATAGATTTTAATAATGATAAGACTGCAGAAAAACAAGCAGTGATTCTATCGTTATTACACCATTACATTCTTTCAGAATACAACGACTTTATTAAAGAAAAAATAGGACAAGCAGGAATTCCTCCTAACGATTTAGTAGATACTTCCAAAGTTATTAGTTTAAGAAGTACTGAAATTGAAGAATTATTAGGAACAAACTCAAAATCTGATGATGGCTGGACATACGCTCTGCTAGAAGATTTCCCTGCCTGTAATCCTGAAAACGTAGGCTTTCTCTCTATGTTTCTTAAATCTACCGCAAAGACTATGAAATTGGAGAATAAAGCACCATCTTTAGATAGAATTCAAATTGATAATGGCTTTGAATTAGGACGAAAATGTGAAGAATCTAGAAATAGGTTAATGGCTATGTTTGATTCATTAACCGAAGAGGATGAAATGCCGCTAATGTCTTTTGATACTTTTTCACTTCCATATAGATTGGCAGTATTAGGTTTTGTAAATTTAATAAGAGAACAACTAGGCATAGAAGAGAAAGATTTCGATTTATGGGCATATAATGTCATTAAATCGGTTTCCAAAGTTAAAATAAATCCAAATAATGAAAAACAAGATCTAGAAAAAACACTAAGTACAATAAAAACTGCATCAACAGAATATTTAGGTGAGGTTAATAAAATGTTTAATAATAATCAACAGCAAGGAAAAGAACAAACTTCAA
>JBAXGO010000011.1:0-29784 GCA_037139335.1 bacterium | reverse complement strand
CATACCTTAAACTTCAATACGTTGCCATGGGAATTTCACTAAAGATTTTTGGCAATTGAGTTTAACTTTTAAAAAATACAATTATGGTAAAAGTAGGGAAAAAAGCTCCATCATTTAAACTTCAAGGATATTTCAATGATGATTTTAAAGAATATAGTCTAGAAGACCAAAAAGGAAAGTGGTTAGTATTGTTTTTTTACCCATTAGACTTCACATTTGTATGTCCTACCGAAGTAACTGGTATGTCCAAACATTATGAAGAGTTTAAAAAAATAAATTGTGAAATATGGGGAATGTCTATCGACAGTATTCATAGTCATAAAAATTGGGTAAAAGAATTAGGTGGTTTAAATTATCCTCTTCTTTCTGATATTAAAAAAGAAGTTTCAACAATGTATAACACATTAATTGAAGAGGAAGGAGTAAGCTTACGAGCCACTTTTGTGATAGATCCTGACGGTATAATTAGATATCATCTTGTAAATGATAATAATATTGGCAGAAATACAAAGGAAATTATAAGAGTTGTAAAAGCACTTCAGACTGGAGAATTATGTCCTGTGGACTGGGAAGAAGGACAATCAACTTTGGGAAAGGCATAAGTTATTATAATTAAAAAGACAGGGTAATTCCTGTCTTTTTTACTTTATACTGTCTTTTTTCAAAGCATTTACCTGATTTAATTTATTGATAATTATATTTTTCCCCCTAGAACTAAATATAACAAATCTGTTTCCTAAATAGCTAAATATTGATGCCATGGCATCACCAAATAAACTAAAAATAACTATAAGAAATGGAGATTTCAAATTTTTTGCAAATGTTAATCCTATAGAAACAAAAATTATATTTATCAATAAACAACTTCCATGTATAGTAAAGAAAGTAATTACTTGATAAATAATCTTCTTATCTTTGTTTTTGAAAGTCCATGCTTTATTAAGAATAAAATTTAAAAAAGCACTCACGACATATGCAAAGACCGTAACAAAGATTGCATTGAATTTCAGAGCCAATAAACTTATAAAAATGAAGTAATATATGAAAAAACAAGCAAGTCCTATTATAGTAAATTTACTGACTTTTAAAGTCTCTTGATGTAAAATAAACCGTTTAATATATGTAAACATTAATGAAGAATTATTCAGAGAGTTTAACCATTTTTTTTCCCTTTTTCAACGATGCTGGAACCGTAGAAAAAATGATATCTGACGCATATAAATATGGACTAGAATTAACAGATGATTTAGAAGTAATCGCTGTAAATGACGGAAGCTCAGATAATACACTTAATGAGTTAAATAGATTGAAGTCGATTTACCCTGATCTGAAGGTTATTAACCATGAACTGAATAAAGGCTACGGTGGTGCATTAATATCAGGTATCAAAAATAGTACGAAAGAATGGGTATTTTATACTGATGGTGATGCTCAATACCATGTAGATGAATTGAAAAAAGTTTGGGATATTAAGTCTGGATTTGATGCTGTTAATGGTTATAAGAAGCATAGATCAGATAATATAATTAGATTATGGGTTGGACATTCATATAGATTAGCAACTAAGGCACTTTTTAAAACACCAATAATTGATATCGATTGTGATTTCAGATTAATAAAAGGTGACATAATTAGATCTCTTGATTTGCATTGTACAAGCGGTGCTATCACAGTAGAAATGATCAAAAAATTGAGTTTGGCGGGTGCAAAATTCAAACAAATTGGAGTTAATCACTATGAAAGAGTTTATGGTAATTCTACATTTTTTACTCCGAAGAGAATTTTGAATACAATAATTGATGAATATAAGCTGATAAGAGAATTCAAAAAGTTTAAATGAATATTTCAAAATTTCTTACAAAAAAAGACTGGATAAATATTACGTATTTGTTTTTAATAACTAGAATTTTAGTTTTATTTATAAGTATTGTTGGCTATTCCATATTTCCACAACGAGGTGAAGTATTTTATAGAAGAACTGCTGTTGAAGCGGTTCAAATAGAAAATATTTGGAATAAATTTGATTCCCCTCTTTATGAAAAGTTAGCGAATGAGGGTTACCCAAATAAGCCATTTAATGAAAACGACGGCGGGACTTGGGGTTTCATGCCACTATACTCAATGATTATTAAAGGAGTTTCACCAATTTTTGCCAATAATAATTTCATAACAGGTATAGTTATTTCAAATATATTTACATACATAGCTTTATTATTTATTTATAAATTATTAAAAGAAAAGTTTGGTTCAGAAAAAAAAGCTATTAAACTACTCTTAATTTCGGCTGGTAGTTTTTATTTAAGTATTATTTATAGTGAAGGTCTGTTTTTACTATTAACAGCATTGGTATTCTATTTCACACATAGAAAGAATTATAGTCTAGCACTGTTTTTTGCTGGGCTAGGTGCAATTACTAGGATCCAAGGAGGATTATTATTTATTATTCCATTGTTAGAAATTATATTTGCATATAAATGGAAATTCTATAAATACATACCCATTTTTTTATTATCGCTAATACCATTATTTTGTTTAATGTTTTACTTACAAATTACATGCGGAGAACCTTTAGCTTTTATTAAAATTCAGACTTCATGGGGTAGCCCACAAACATATCCATTACAAGGCTTTTTGGCATTTGTAAAAGGGACTGCAAGTATGGGTGCATATTTAAATACCATGTTTTGGATATTTTTTGGATATTTTATAATCTCAAAGCATAAAATATTACCAATATCATATATTGCTTTTTGCATTGCGTTTTTTCTATTATCGACAAGTAATGAAACAGTATACGGAACAATACGATATACACTTCCATTAATTCCTTTGTACATTGCAGCATCTCATAGTACAGAAAGAGAGTATAACTATTATCTTTTATTGAATGTTATGTTTTTATCTATTGCTGTCACAGCATTTGTAACAAGTACACCAACATTAATATGAGCTTTTTGATGAATAAAACAGAATATAATGATATGTATAACTGCGAAGACAAAATGTGGTGGTATGACAGTTTAAGACATGTATTAAAATATTGGATTAATAAAGAAGGAAGAAAAGATTTGAAAATTCTTGATGCTGGCTGCGGTACAGGAAAAAACATTGAGTCCTTTTCAAAACTAGATTTCATAACGGAAGGAATTGAATTTTCTCAAGATGCAATTGAGCTATGTAAAAACAGAGGTATTAAAAATATAAAACAAGGTTCTATAACAAATATTATTTTCCCAGATTCTACTTTTGATATTACACTTTGCATCGATGTTATTGGTATTCTAGATGATAAAGATAGAAAAATTGCAATTGATGAATTATTAAGAGTAACAAAAAGTAATGGTATTATAATTATGCACTCTGCAGCACATGAATTTCTAAGATCTCAACATGATGAAGTATGTAATTTGAAAAAACGATTTACGAAAAAAGAATATGAAGCTTTGTTTGAAAATACAAATATTTCAATAATTAAATCATCATATAGATATTTTTTATTATCACCGCTAATTATTACTTATAAAATTGTAAAAAAATTTTTAGGAAAAAATAAAATTCCAAAATCAGATCAAAATGTTCCTATTTATCCAATTAATATATTATTTAAAATATTAATGAGAATAGAGGACTTTTTTGGCAGATATATTAATTATCCTTTTGGATCTTCTATTTTTATTATAGTAAGAAAGAAATAACTTATTTCAAATATCTTTTTGTAGCTATTGCACTGGCTAAAGCTCCAATAAAGGAACCAATTGCTAATAAACCAAAGAAGAGGCCAATTAATCCTGTTACTCCTAAATTAACCCACTCTATACCAGCAAAGAATGAATTTAAAAATGGTACTATTCCTCCAGCATTATTATAAATAAACATCCATCCAGCAAGATATAATATTGAAGTTGAAACTAATGCACCAAAGAAGCCAAATATTGCACCATCAAAAATATACGGAATTCTAACATATGCGGGGGTGGCTCCTACCAATTCCATTGTTTCAATTTCTTCTCGATTGGAATAAATTGCCATACCAGTAGTTATAAAAATAATTATTAGTGATACGACAATTAAGAATATTGCCATAACGACACCTACAATTTGTACAGTATTCCTTAGTTCTTTGAAAAATTCTGAAGTTTTTTGATTTAACCTAATACTGACAATATATTTAAAATCATCCTTCATTAAATAAAGATCTTTCCCTTTGTACATAAAATTTTCTTTGGCTTTCTTTACTTCATCATATGTTTTGTCTGTTTTAACAAGCAATTTATCAAGAAGCTTATTATAAATATCCAAAGCATCTTTTTGGTTTGCCACATTAATATCAATAAATGCAGGTAATAAGCTAGGATTTACATCATATGTTAATGAAGGATCGTTTACATTTGCCTTAGTATATATTTCATATGAAACTTCTTTGGAGTTATATTTCGTAATTGCCGATGGATTGATGCTTTTTACTGTAGACTCAATATATTTAATTTGATCTTCGCTAGCCGTATTTTCGATAAATATTTTAACTGGAATTTTCTTATCAACATAATCTAGAATATTTGTTGCTACATAAAATGCAACTCCAAATGTAGAAGAAATTAAAAAAGTTAAAGTCATAACGATAACGGATGCAAATGCCAGACCTTTATTTCGTAAAATATGCTGTGAAGAATTTTTGAACAGTTTTCCTATTGGCACGGTTATAATATTAAATATTTAAATTATACAATAAATTTTTATTCATCATCATCGATATCTTCTTCTACTTTAACCTTTTTCTTTTTCTCTATAACATTTTTTTTCACTTTCTTTTCCTCTGGTTTTTCAACTTTTTCTTCAAAGTTATCGTAAATTTCTGCTAATTCACTTTCTTTTTTTTCAGTTAAATCCCCCATCCTATCATCATATTCTTCTTTCGTTTCTCCTATATTTGGAAATCGATCTGGTCTCTTATAATCCATTTCTGCTTCCTCATCATTATTAAATTCTGTATAGCCTCCAATAGAATCTCTAATAATTTGTCCTTTATCTAATTTGACAACACGCTTTCGCATTGAATCAACAATTTCATTATCATGAGTTACAACAACAACTGTTGTGCCCCAATTGTTTACTTTATTTATTAACTGAAATGTATCCCAAGCATTATCACTGTCTAAATTACCTGTTGGTTCGTCTGCAATTAATAATACTGGATCATTAACTAAAGCTCTGGCTATAGAAACTCTTTGTTGTTCACCTCCAGATAATTCTGCAGGATATCTCCTAGCTTTTTCTGTTAGTCCTACTAAATCAAGGACATCACCTACTTTTTTCTTTATATTAACCTTACTTTCTCTAGCAACTTCTAGTACGAAGGCGATATTATCGTAAACATTCTTCTGTTGTAGAAGTTTAAAATCTTGAAAAACAACTCCGATTTGTCTTCGAAAATATGCTAATTTATTACCTTTCAGCTTACAGATATTATATTTATCATTGAATACTATCTCACCTTCTGATGGAGACTCAATATTAAGCATTAATCGAACAATAGTAGATTTACCAGCACCAGAACTACCAACAATAAATACAAATTCTCCGTCTTCTACAGTAAAATTTATATTCTGTAAAGCGTGATTACCATCATTATATTTCTTTGTTACATTATTGAACTGAAGCATTTTTAGTAAAACTACTTAAAATATCATAGAATTGGATAGAATCCATTCTATCAGATTTTATAAAAATATTATTAAATTCAGATGTTGTGGAAGAATTTTTAAATTTTAAAAAATAATAAGAGTCGGCTATTTGCATAACATCAGTTTCTTGACCTAAAAAGTTTATTGTTTTCTGTTTAGTTACATTTTTGTTATCTGATTCTTTACATATTGTCGAATATTTACTAGGTTCATACAAACAATTATCTATGGCTAAAAATGGTCGTATTTCTATACCACTATTATCTTTATCATTAATTATTTTATAATCAATATATTTATATTCATTGTCATCATTTGTACATTTCTTTGGATCAACTAAACTATCTTTCAAATCCTTACATTTAAGTGTAACTAATTGATTGCTTAAAGTATAACCAGAGATTCCATCGACAGATAAACCTAAGTCTTTGATTTCAGAACTTGCAGAAGTTTGAAGTTTTTCCATACTAATATCGAAAGAGGTCTGTAAATCATCCTTACTTATTTCTTTTTCAAAATCCTTATAACCGTCCTTCATAACTGTTAATGTGATTTTTGTTTCAATGCTAACATTTTTGAGTTCAATAGGTGTAATTCCCTTGTAATAATTATTGATATATACATTTGCTTTTGTGGGAATTGTATTTACAAATACAGATGAGAAATTGCCTACTCTATATAATTCAGCATTTCTGAGCTGAATTAATATCGTGACAAGTAAGGTTGAGACTAGAATTAGTAATAAAATTGAAACAGTAAGCAATATGTAAAAAGATCTATTAAATGAAGAGTGTTGTTTTTCTGGTTTGATTTTTTTCTCTTTAATGACTTTTACTTTCTTTACTTTCTCGGCTTTAACTTTCTTTGTTTTTTCAATTTTATTAATAGGTATCTCCGTTTCAATAATTGGAGTATTATTAATATTTCCAATAGGCTGAATTATCTGATTAGAGTAATTGTTAGTCAAAGTATCAGATTTTTTGTTTAGATTATCGGGTTTTTGCAGTCTCTTTAATTTTTCATCGTTGTCTTTTGGCAGTAAATTCATAAAAAATTGTTCATTTGAACTAATTTACCATAGTTTTATAACTATGGCTATAACAGATTTATGAAGTTTTTACGGTATTTTATCTATTATTTATTGAGAATATTGATTAAATTATGATATACTAGCGACGTTGTACAATGATTAACCATTACTTAGTCGTTGTTTTTATATAATCAATCTAATTCATGGCAAACTTAAGGTCGTCAAAAAAAGACATTCGAAGAACAGAAAAAAGAACAGCAGTAAACAAAGTTTATAGAGATAATATGAAATCTGCAGTAAAGGGATTAAGAACAGAAATTGCTAAAAAAGCTGTAGCTGACGAATCAATTTATCTTTCACAAAAATCAATTGATAAGGCTGCAAAAGAAGGAATTATCAAGAAACAAACAGCTGCTAGACTCAAATCTAGACTAATGTCACAAGCAAATAAGGTTAAATAACCTTTAAGTAAATTTTTAAAAGACTGTAGTAATACAGTCTTTTTTGTTTTTAAGATTTCGTTTTTTTAAAGATGTCCTTTTTAAAAGTCCACACTGCGACGTGTGAAGAGGGAAGTGGAAAGTGTGAAGATGGAAGCCTCACTTGTCTCCTAAAAATCACTCCCCACGGTAGAATCTTGTTTTGTTTTCATATTCTCTCCTTATACAGAAGGAGAGATGTCCGCCAGGACAGAGAGGTTATTGTTTTCATTGCCCAATTCTCTCCTTCGAAAGGAGAGATGCTGAGCATAGCGAGGCAGAGAGGTCAGTTTGCACCACCCCTTGATCCCCTCCCTCGGTAAGGAGGGGAAAAATAACAACTTCAGGATGATATTAAAGTTGTCATGGTGAGCCTGTCGAACCATGAAGTTAGAATTCCTACAGTCGCCCTTCGACAAGCTCAGGGTGACATTCCCTTCGACAAAGCCTGTCCTGAGTTTATCGAAGGGCTCAGTGTGACAATATTTATAGTTTCATTTTTAAAATTCCCCTCTGGGAAGAGGGGTGCCGAAGGCGGGGTGTGTTCATTATATTATTCTCCCCTTTTATAAAAGGGGAGATGTCACGCTCAGCGTGACAGAGAGGTTAGATTCCTGCCTTCGCAGGAATGACAAATCAGCGGGCGGAAGGGGTTTGCGAAAGAACTGGCGGGGTGTGTTTATTTCCGTTCTTTGTTTTAAAATAATCCAACGAGATCCCTCTCCTCTTACGCTAAATTTATCCTAAGTAACTTAAGTGAAGTAGAAGCTACAGAGGATTCGGCATGATATTGAAAAAAAAACGGTTTAACAAGATACAATATTATGAAAACAATACATCAGCAGTGCTTATTATTGCTTTAATTTCAGATGAAGTTTTTTCTCCAATATTTAATTTATTATTCAATACCATAACTTTTTCAGAGCTGTCCCCTGCTTTCAGAGCAATGCTTATTTCAACATTTCCAGAATTAGCAGCAAGATACTGATTTAGTTTCATTAATAAAGATCTATCTGTACCATCTTTAATAATAATTTTTATTTTTGAATATTGAGGAAAAGAAGGACGATGCTGAACTGGTACAACTGCTGGAGAAACCTTATCATAAACTGACTTTTTTTCACCAACAGCCTTAGGTTTCGACGGAGCCGCTGTATAAACATTTTTTGGTTTCAATTCATCATGAATAGGTTCTTCAGCTATATCTTCATCATCTATATTGAGATATTTTGAAAAGTCTAATTCCTCAACAGTATCAACAACAATTCCGTATTCCTCGTCACGTTTATCTTTTTTTCCAACAATGATATAGCTTTTTCCTTCAATAATTTTATCTCCAAATTTTTCAAATATACTTGGAAAAACTGTGAAATTTAAAACGGAATCAGCATCCTCAAGTTTACCAAAACACATTTTTTTATTATCTTTTTTAGTATAGACACATCTTAATTGTTTAATTGTTGCGGCAATTTTTGCCTTACTTCCAGTTCGAACATCCTTCATCATTTCATCAATTGTTTTTACATCAGCTTTCTTCAATATTTTCATTGCCTTTTGCAATGGGTGAACAGAAAAATAAACACCTAAATATTCTTTTTCCCAATCTACTTTATCCGAGGCACTTACTTCATGAATGTCAGAAAATTTTATTGGATCTAATTGTTTAACTTCTTCTTCACCAAACATCATTAATGATGCCGATAATGAAGATTTGACTAATTTTTGTGTACTTTCATATATCTTTTCATAAACTTCTAATAATTGAGATCTTCGACCAAAAGAATCCATAGCTCCAACCTTTATTAATACTTCTATTGCATTTTTCGATACCTTTTTCAGATCGACTCGAGATAATAAATCCTCAAGAGAACTATATGGTTTATCACCACGTGTTTTCACTATTTCATCAACCTGATTCAAACCTACAGATTTCATACCTCCAAGTCCAAATCTAATTTTACCACCATCACCATCTTCGTGAGCTGGTTCCTCAATACTGAATTCAACATGGGATTTATTGATATCTGGAGGCATAACTTCGATTCCGTGTTCCTGAGCTTCAATAATATCTCTAGTCAGTTTATCCGCTTTTTCTATATCGCACTGCATCAATGCGGCAATAAATTCTATTGTATAGTTAGCTTTTAAATATGCCGTCCAATAAGTCAAAGTAGCATATGCCGCTGTATGAGCTTTGTTGAAACCGTAATCCGCAAATGGTTTCACTTGTTCAAATAATTTATTCGCAATTTCTTCAGAATAACCTTTAGCAACAATACCTGCAATAAATTTTTTCTCTTGCTCAATCATAAGTTCTGGAATTTTTTTACCCATAGCCTTTCTGAGTCCATCTGCTTCTGCCCATGAATATCCAGCGGCCTTAATGGCCATAAGCATTGCTTGATCTTGATAAACCATTACTCCGAATGATTCTTCCAACACTTCCTTCGACTCAGGAATTAAATAAGAAACTTCCTGAGTACCATTTTTACATCCGATATATTCTGGAATATTTGCGATAGGACCTGGACGATATAGTGCAATTAAAGCAGCAATATCCTTAATATTTGTTGGCTTCATTTCCTTCAAATATTTTTTCATACCCCCACTTTCTAATTGGAAAACAGCATTTGTATCAGCAGCCTGAAATATTTTTTTGAAAGTTTTGGCATCATCAATAGGAATGGTCTGGAGATCAAGGTCTAAATTTCTATACTGCTTAATAAATCGTATTGCCTGACCGACAGCAGATAGATTAGCTACGCCTAGAAAGTCGAATTTCATAAGTCCCAAATCTTCAAGTTTCTGCCCTACAATTTGGGTCATCATTGTTCTGCCTTCTTTTTCGAAACAGACTGGAATATATTCGTAAATAGGCTTTGGCGTAATTAGAAATCCACACGCATGCATACCAGTGTTTCTAACCAAGCCTTCAATTTTTTGAACATACTTAATCATAGTTTGAAGATCTTCTGACGAATTCACAATCTCCACAAATTCAGGAAAATTTTCCTTATTCATCATTTCCTTAATCTTTGTTACACGACCAAATTTGACGGTTACCATTTTGGATAATTTATCGCATGTAGACAAAGGAATTCCCATCACACGTCCTACATCTCTAATTGCAGCTTTGGTAGTAAGTTTTCCAAAAGTAACAACATTTGAACAACATTCTGCACCATAAACTTCTCTAACATAGTCAAACATTTCATTTCTTCTATCGTCCTGAAAGTCCATATCAATATCAGGAAAACTATTTCTTTCTTTGTTAAGGAAACGTTCGAAAGGTAAGTTCCACCATAGCGGATCAGTATTTGTAATACCTAGGCAATAAACGGCTACAGAACCGACAACTGAACCTCTAGCAGAAATGGCGATACCCCTACGACGAGCTTCATTTGCATAATCCTGCACTACAAGTAAATATTCGTCAAAACCTTTGTCATGCAATATTTCAAGTTCATACTCTAATCTTTCTTTTATCTGTGGTGTAATATCGCCATAAAGTTTATCTGCACCTTCATAAGCTAGCTTACGAACAAGAAGTTCTCTATCCATTTCGTCCGGAATTTTATTGTATTTTGGCTGAACAATACCATATGTTATTTTGAAATCTTCAATTTGATCACATATTTTTTTGGTATTCTCTATTGCTTCTGGTAAATCTTTCCAGAGCTCAACCATTTCCTCAGTTGATTTGAAATAATATTGATGATTTTTATCCTGTCGTCTAGATGGATCTGCAAGTTTTTTGCCGTCACCTATAGCCCAGGCTATTTCTCTAGGCGAATAATCTTCTTCTAATAAATAATGAATATCTCCAGTTGCAACAATTGGAATATCTAATTTTCTAGCAACGTTAAGAATTTTTTCATTTAATTCTTCTTCATGTTCATTACCAACACGGGCTAATTCAATATAATAATTTTCTTTAAAAATTTCCTTATACCATTTAGCAGCTGCCTCCGCCTTATCTTCATCTCCAAGTATGAAATGTTGTCTAATTTCAGAATATTCGTGTCCTGATAAAGCAATTAAATCTTCTGAATATTTTTCAATACATTCTTTGTCTATACGAGGTTTGTAATAAAAACCTTCTAAATAACCAATACTGACCAAACGAATAAGATTTTGGTAGCCATGAAAGTTTTTGGCTATTAATACAAGAGAATTTGATTTTTCCGTAGGCTTTTTATCAAATCTACTTTTCACTGCTACGTTAAATTCACAACCTAGAATAGGTTTCATACCCTGTTCATGACATTCCTTCCAATATTCATATAAACCAAACATGTTTCCATGATCTGTAAGAGCAACAGCTTCTTGACCCAATTCTTTGGCTTTGCCTATAAGTTGTTTTGTTTTGATAATGCTGTCTAGAATTGAGTATTCCGTATGAGCATGTAAATGTATAAAGTCCAAATGTCTAATTTCAATTGATATGTTTTACCACCTTAGCGGACTTCAAGCAAGACGAGGTTATATAAATATTTTTATAATACGCATTACAGATTCATATGTAACAAGACTAGTAATTGTGATAAAGGCAGCAAAGACTGGAATTATTTTTTCAATTTTAGTATATGCAAATCGAACTAAAATAATTAATGAGACGGAAAGGACAAAACTAACAGATGATAAAACCATTAGCCAATATTTTGAAATTAATATTGGAGTATCACTTCCTGTAATCCAAATCATAGGCACAAATTCTGGCAACCGATCTTGAACTTGAGAATATTTATAATACAAATATATTGTAATTATCAATGGGACAAAAATCATAATCCAAAGTATGGGATTTTTACTATATTGAGATATTTTTATCCTATCTTCAAATTTATCTAGTTTATGTCGAACGGCAAAAAGTTTATTAATTGGAGATTCTTTCAATCCTAAATCTAATTGCAACGGTACTTCTTCTACTTTTTTTGGTTTATCTTTAATTAAAGATAATTTAATCGTTTCTTTAGGTTTATTCGGTTTTTCTTCGTTAATTATAGGCAAATTCTGAAGTATCTTCATATCAGGATTGAAAAATTTAACACATATGATTGTAACATAATCGCTAAAAAAAATTTTGAATTATTTAAACACATTATTGAATATATTATGTCGTTCCTGTAGATTATTAGCGATTTAGATTAAAAATTGTTTACATAATATATGAAATATATTTGTATTCCTTTATTAACTATTACTTTGATAATATAATCGGTCAATAACTTGGTTAACTTTGAAATGCTTTTATCAGAATCAATCGTATCGAAATTATTAGAAATAGAACGTGCAAATACGTTAATTTCAGCATCCGGAATTTCAAACAAGAGATTTAATAAATATGTTCAAGATGCAACAATAGATACATTATTTAGTTTGGGACGGACTATTTTTCCCAAAATAACAAGACTTGATGCAAAAAGACTATCGAAGGCAAAAGATCTTCCTGATTATTTATTGCTTACAAATTTAAGAAAGACACTGGAATACATTCGTTATCAATCAGAATTCAGTCCTATTACTGCCAATATTGCCAATCATATCAATAAATTAATATGCGATAATATCGTAGAGAATTGGCAACCAAGAGCATTAAATTCAAAAGGACGATTTGAAAACACATATGATTTCACAGGTATAAGACCTGAAGAATCGGAAAATATTGAAAATATTATTATGCTTGTTAATAAAACGAGTTTGCCTATATTGAAAGCATCTGAACTATTCCAATACATTGTAAAATTCAAACCATTCATAGCTCTTAACGACATAACAGCCCTAGCTATTTGTATATATGAGTGCTCAAGATTTTATTCAAAAAACGCAAATATTCTCAGTATTTCACGTATATTTTTGTCTGAAGACAAATTAGATGATATAATAGAGTCAAATGACGTGCTAAATATTCTGGTTTCGGGAATATATACGGATATTCTTGATTTGAAAGAAAGAATTCTCCGACATAGTTACCAGGATAAGGTTGATAGAAACAGCCAATATTCCGATCTTTCGGAAAGACAGCTTGCGGTTCTGAGATATCTACAGAATAACCCAACGATAAATCGCAGGCAATATATGAAGCTATTCAAAGTCTCTACAATGACAGCTTTTAGAGATTTGAACGACCTAGTAGATAAAAAAATAATACGTGTCAAAGGTGTAGGGCGAGGTACGTATTATGAAATTGAAAAGTCTTAGTAAACAACTAAGATACTTTCTTTTGCCAGTTGCAAATATGTGACATATTTTGCGATAGGCATTTTAGCCGACTTTTTTTATAAAAAATATATATTAAATATTAAAAATTGAATGTACAACAACAATAACAGAAACAGAAGAGATAATTACAATGGTAATAACAGAAATAATAGAAATAACAGGAATAATGACGGACCTTTCAGAAAGAGAAATTATCAAGTAAAGAGTTTCACCAAAATTCATAAAGAAACTGATGTTTCAAATTATCCAGAAATTTTAGAAAACGGTAAACTTAGAGTTATCCCATTAGGAGGAGTCGAATATATCGGTATCAATACCATGTGTGTAGAATATGGTAACGATATGATAATCATAGACATGGGTTTCGGTTTCCCAAAAGATAAGTCTAATGGTATCGATTATGCTATACCTAATTATTCATATGTAAAAGAAAATTTACAGAAGCTTAGAGGAGTTATAATTACTCATGGTCATATGGACCATATCGGAGCCATTCCTTATGTTTACAAAGAATTAGGAAGTCCAATTATTTTTGCAGGAAAACTTTCTTCAGAATTAATTAGAGAAAAAGCACGTGAATTTGCATTGGAAGATGACTTAAGACTTCAAGAAGTTACATCAGTAACGAAGTATAACCTAGGTGTATTTGAAATTAGCTACTTCAGAGTAAATCATAATATCCCAGATTCAATGGGAGTTATTATCAGAACACCAGTCGGAACTATCGTACATACTGGAGACTTTAAATTTGACTTAACACCATACAGAGAACCTGTTACTGAATTTGCAAAAATTGCAGATATCGGTGCAGAAGGTGTTCTACTTTTGTGTTCAGATAGTACAAATTCATGCAAAATGGGTTGGTCAGATAGCGAAAGTAGTGTTACACCAGATTTAACTAAATTGGTAAATGAGGCTAAAGGAAGGGTAATTACAGTAACATTTTCAACACTTATTACCCGTATGGCTCAGATCGTGGAAATTGCTCATGCAGCAGGACGAAAAGTAGTTATGACTGGTAGAAGTATAGAAAGCACAGTAAGAATTGCCAAAGAATTGGGTTTAATAAAAGTACCTATGGAAGCCTTCGTTTCCAAAGAAGATGCCAGATATACACCTGATGAAGAATTATTAATTATGGCTACAGGCTCTCAAGGCGAAGAAAACGCTGCTCTGAACAGAATGGTTACAGGAAATCATAATGATTTTGATATCCAAACTGGAGATACTGTAATTTTATCTTCATCTTTTATACCTGGTAATGAAAACAAAATTAATGATGTTATAGGTAAATTGGCCAAAAAAGGTGCAATTGTTTATCACAGTCAAATGATGGATGTTCACGCAACTGGTCATGCATGTTCTGAAGATCACAAAATGCTTATTCATCTTTGCAAACCAAAATTTTTAATGCCAGTTCATGGTGACTATGTAGCATTACTTGGACAAAAAACTACAGCAATAAAAGTAGGAATGCCAGCTGAAAATGTAATTCTCACAGAAAATGGTACAACATTAGACTTTGATGCAAATACTTATCAGATGGCAGGTAAAGTAGATGCCAACCAAGTTTTAGTCGATGGATTTATGATGGGTGATATTACACCTGAAATTCTTGCAGATAGACAAAAATTAGGTAATGAAGGAATCGTTGTAATTGTCGTCGGGTCGAATGATATTTATATTGTTTCAAGAGGCTTTATCGAAGTCAATGAGAATCAAACTCATATTGATGCGATAAAAAGCATAGCTAAGGCAAAAATTGAACAAGGTAATGAACAAGTTTCACAAGCTGTTTCACAATATATCGCAGAAAAAATTGGCAGAGATCCAATAGTAATTACAGTAAGAAGATAAAGTGTAAATTCACTTTGCGTATTGTACGTGCATCTTATTCTCCCCTTTTATAGAAAAGGGGAGATGTCCGTTAGGAAAAAGAGGTTAGATTCCTGCTTTCGCAGGAATGACAAATCCGTCGAGCTCGTATTATTCTCCCCTTTTAAAAAAGGGGAGATGTCCGTTAGGACAGAGAGGTTAGATTCCTGCTTTCGCAGGAATGACAAATCCGTCGAGCTCGTATTATTCTCCCCTTTTAAAAAAGGGGAGATGTCCGTTAGGACAGAGAGGTTATTCGAGGTTTGCGAAAGATGAACTTGTGTTCCAAAACTTTAGTGTAGGAACAGGCGGGGTGTTCTGTATTAATCCCCTCCCTCGGGAGGGTGCCCGCTCCAGCGGGCGGAAGGGGTTTGCACCGCCCCTTGTTCACCTCCCTTGTTCACCTCCTAGGAAAGGAGGGAAAAAAACCAACGAGATGCCACTAAGCAAAACATTGGAAAAGAGAACTAAATATTAACTAACTTTTTACAAATTAATTTATTTTACTTTCATATATAAAATCCTCTATAATAACGACGATGTTGACACATGTTTAGTTTAACTTATAAATACTTTTATGGAGCATATTTTTTACAATCCCCTAGTAAACTTATTTTTGTTTTTTTATAAAATTTTATTCGAAGATTTTACCTTAACAATTATAGCTGTAACTCTGGTAGTTCAATTAGTTCTTTGGCCATTGAGTATTAAACAATACCAAGCAGCCAAGAAAATGAAATTTCATCAGGAAAATTTAAAAAAAGTTCAAGAAAAAAAAGCATCAGGCAAGCAACTCACAGTGGAAGAATCATTAATGATGAGTCAGGCTTTAAAAAGTTACTGTGCTAGCTGTATTACACCTTTAATACAATTACCATTTTTAATGTGTCTTTACGATATTATTAATAAGGTTGCACAAGGAAAAACAGCAGGTTTTTTCAATGGAATTGCATATAATAGTTCCCTACACTTTGCAAATGATTATAAATTCAATATAAATTTCTTTGGACTAGATTTATCAAAAACTGTTTTCAATATAGGTTTTGGCAACATTACGTCAATCATACTTTTAGCTTTAATGATTATTGCCACAGTAATTGCACAGTATTACTCGATGAAAATTTCATCACCTCAATTATTTGAGAAAAAGAATAAAGTACAAGAAATTGATGCATCAACTGAGTCAAAAAAGAAGAAAAAAAACACAGTTGAAAAAGCTAAAGAGCCTAATATGAGCGATGAAATAGCAAAGACATCAGAACAAATGACAAAGGTTATGACTTACGTAATTTTGGCAATGTCGATTGTACTTCCAGCAGCTCTTTCGGTTTACTGGCTTGCAAGGTCAATCTTTGTTATAATCCTCACCAAGATACAACAAAAGTATATTATCAAGGAAAAGTAAAATGGATTCTAATATTGTAGAAATATCAATAGATAAAACAAAAGAATTATTGGAAAAGCTTGGAATAGCTTATTCAGATGTAATGGGTTCATATGACGCTGTAGATAATTCTGTTTCACTTCAGATAAAAGGTGACGATATAGGTATATTAATTGGTTTTCACGGCAAGAATTTGGATTCTATGAAAGTAGTACTTTCAATAATGATTAATAAAGATCTTGGTCGAGACAACAGTGTTAGAATATATCTTGATATTAATGATTATTCTGCCAAAAGAACTGAACAGCTGAAATCAATGCTTGAAAATGCAAAATCTATAATGGAAACAAGACAAAAAAGCGTTTATACATTTCCTCCAATGAGTCCAGCCGATAGGAGAACAATACATACTCTAGCCGCTGAAATGGGCATAAAAACAGAGAGTATGGGCGAAGGTAAAGACCGACACGTAAATCTAATTAGGGAGTAATACTGTCATTAAGTCATCCTGAGCCTGTTCTTTTTTGTCACCCTGAGCCCTTCGATAAACTCAGGGCAGGCTTTGTCGAAGGGAATGTCACCCTGAGCCTGTTCTTTTTTGTCACCCTGAGCTTGTCGAAGGGCGACTGTCGGAAAATTTCAAAACAAAGAATGGAATGAACACACCCCGCCTTCGGCACCCCTCTTCCCAGAGGGGAATTTTAGAAATGAAACTAAAAAATATTGTCACCCTGAGCCTGTTCTTTTTTGTCCCCCAAGCTTTAAACAAACCTTTAGAAAAAAGCCAAGAGTGACTGATAATGTCCATATAACAAGTTTTACTTACTCAATTCAGCATCAATAACTTTTGATAATGAATCGACATCTCTATAAACTTTATTTTTGCTATCTAATACAAATTCATTTCCATTAATGAAAATTGAAGGAGTCCCTTTTTTATCTACAGATTTATCATCACCAGATTTTTTTTGTTGTTCTACACTACTCTTATATTCCCTGCCATCTAAACTTCTTCTTAAATCTGCTCCAGATAATCCAATCTCATCTGCATATTGAACTAATTTATCTTTAGTTATGAAAGCACCGTCTTCCTTGCCGCCATTATCATAACTATTTTTCTGTTCTTCAAATAACTTATCTTTATATTCCCAAAACTTACCACGATCATTAGCATACATACTTGCTTCTGCTGCATATGTAGAGTTAGTAGATAAAAAAGGATAATTCATAAAAACAAATTTCACACTTTTTCCCTCATATTTTTTAATCAATTCATCATAAGTAGCGTTGAATGCCTGACAAACTGGACAAACGAAATCTTCATAAGTTTCAATAACGACTTTGGGATTATCTAATTGTCCTTTGGCAGCTTCAACAAATGATTTTTGAGGAAGTTGACTACCCATAATAAAATATGAAATTATTCCTGCAACGATAACGATTATTAATAATGAAATAGTTAATGGATGAAAGAAAAAAGATTTTATATTTTCTTTAATATCGCTTGATGTAGATAAATCAACATCAATTAAATTTTTCTTAACTTCTGATTTATTTTCTTCAACTTTATTTTCAATTTCGTTCATAATATTTCATAATAATTTTTCGTATTTTAACACAAATAATGTTAAATAATTGTCATCTCAAATTTATCGTATTGAAACTGTTGAAGAGTGACGGTTAGAATTTTTTCCCTCATTTCTGTAAAGTAACGCAGCGTTGCTTTGAATCCAACGAGATCCCTCATTTCATTCGGGATGACATTTTTAGTTGTCATGGTGAGCCCGTCGAACCATGATGTTGGAATTCCTACAGTCGCCCTTCGACAAGCTCAGGGTGACAAATACTCTTAATTCTTAATTCTTAACTCTTAATTCTTAATTCTTAATTCTTAATTGTTAACTTATTGCCTTAGTGTTATTATCACAACATGGATGTAGTATCAGAAATAAAAGACAAATTAAACATTATCGATGTAATCTCTCCTTACTCTATGTTACGGAAACGTGGTAGTAATTGGTTCGGTTTATGCCCTTTCCATAATGAAAAAACAGCATCATTCTCAGTAAATGAGGAACGTGGATTTTATCATTGCTTCGGATGTGGTGAGAGTGGCGATATATTTTCTTTTGTTGAAAAACTTGAACACACCGATTTCAAAGGAGCATTAGAAATTTTAGCAAAACAAGCCAACGTAGATATTTCCAAATCAATACTCGACAATAAATATAATGAGAAAAAAAATAAATTAATTGAAATAAATGAACTTGCTCAAAAGTTTTTTTCATGGATATTAAAAGAAAATAGCACTGGAAATAGAGGACGTGTCTATGTAAAAAGCCGTGGAATTACACAAGAAAGTATTGATGAATATCAAATAGGTTATGCACCAACGGGGTTTGATAACTTATATAAAATGTTAGTGAAAAAAGGTTATACCGACCAAGATATTATTGATTCTGGCGTATGTATCAGGACACAAAAAGGAGATAAAATTATTGATAAATTTAGAGGTAGACTGATGTTTCCAATTCAAAATATATCCGGCAATGTTGTTGGTTTTTCGGGTAGACATATACCATTGAAAAATCCGAAATTTGAACCGCCAAAATATTTAAATACTGGTGAAACGACTATTTTTAATAAGGGTAAAATTTTATACGGATTTAATCAGGCAAAAGAAGAAATTGTACAAAAAGGTTATGTCATACTTTCCGAAGGCCAAATGAATATTATTTCTTCATATCAAGTAAATGTAAAAAATATAGTTGCAAGCATGGGAACTGCACTAACGCCAGAACAACTAAAATTAATTTCAAGATATACCAAGAATCTATATTTCTGTTTTGATAATGACAAAGCAGGTCAAGCAGCATTAGTACGAGGTATTAAATTGGCATTGAATCAAGACTTTGCTCTCAGAGTTGTTATTTTACGAGAAGGATCTGATCCTGATGAGGAAATAAAAAAAGATTCTGATAGATGGATTCTTGATGTCGATGAAGCAGAAGATGCGTTGGATTTCATAATTAAAGAATATAAAAAGCAATATCATTCAATAGATGATAAAAGAGTGGTTTTACAAAATTTTGTCGAAATATTTACTTCATGCATTAATCCAATAACTAGAGATGTCTTGGTGCAAAAACTGAGTTCTGAATTTAATTTGTCAGAAGAAACATTGCTTGAATATTTTGCACAAAAATCTGATGTAAAAATTATTCCCAAAGTTGTGAAGGAATCACCAGTTCCGAGTAAAGAAATAGAATCTAATGATATTGAAGAATATGTGCTCGCTTTAATTTGCCAGAATTATGACAATTTAAAAGAATATTTATCGTTGGAACATAGACCATATTTTGAAAATAATAAAATTATTTTTGAAAAATTGCTTTCTGACGATTTAGAAAAAATAATTGAGGAACCCGAAATAGGTAAATATATAGAAGAATTATTAACAAAAAATTTGCCAAATAATGAAGATGTGGTATCAACATTTCTTGATTGTTTGAAATTAATGAAAATTAAACACGTAAAAAAACAAGTACTGATATTGAAAGAAAGATTGGTTGCATCTGATGAAGACGAACAAGACACGATACTAAGAGAAATTGAAAATTTGACAAGAAATTTATCTTGACTTTAACTTCATCTTGAAATTCTAAAGTATAAAATTATTGCACTTCCTTTATTTGTTTTATTTCCAAATTAATACTATTGGTACCAAATGGAATATGTTTCAAGAAATCTGGAGCCCATGACGGCTGGTAAGTGTAAGAAATATTCCCTACATTAGGAATATTTTTTAAATACGGCTCTATTTCTTTCAATGATTTTCCAACTAAATCTTTCTTTATTTTATTTTCATCAATTATAGGGATCAACATCCCAGTAATATCCAAAGTCATAGTAATTGTTTTATCATCTGCTGTTTTTACATTTTGTTTAATAACAATTGATGTTAAATCAAGCTGTAGATTATCTTTTTCTTCTTGTTTTAAATTTTTTTCCACCTCTGGTCTAATTGAATTTTTATTATAACCAGTCGCTGTAATATTTACTTCCATATTCATATTAATATTATCCGCTTCATCACCAACATTTTTATCAGTAGTGGCGCTTTTAATTTCAACTTTAATTCTGTCTTGAAGAATTTCAATATTTTGACCAAGTGCTGTAGCAATTTTTGAAGATGCACTAGATTTCAACGTATCTGCTAATTTTGATTTCAAATCGTCAATATCTTTTTGGGAAACAGTCTTTACATCCTTACTCTCTCCACCAGTAAACGGGGCAACATTACTAACTGTTATGTCAGCATCTGCAATTCCAGAAACTTTGAATTTGACTCCAATTGGTAGATTGTATTCGGATCCAATATCAGTAGCTTGAATGGCTAAATCTTTAGTACCTGCGGAAAAAGATAAAGAATAAGTATCTGTAGTTTTATATGTTAAAGGTTTACCTCCACAATCATCGAGTTTAGAACAAGTTAAAGTTGTACCAGATGGTAAATTAACAGTTCCTGTTGCTTGTAAATAAGTTGCTTTTACTATTCCAGTGGCTGTTTTACCTACTTTCCCCGTACCTGTAGTATTTGCAGAATCAGAACCAGATTCTGTTTGAGTTTTTGTCAAAGCTATAATTCCTTGAGTAGCACCAATATTTGCCACTATGTCTTGTTGCTTATTTATAGTTTTGGAATATTTTTCTGCGTAGATTCTAATACCGGGTGCAATTTGATATGTGAACCAATTAAATATTAAAAAGAATATTATAAAAATTCCACAAAAAATATATAATTTTTTTCTACTTATTTTTATGCCTCTTGAAGAGCCTTTTTGAGAAGGAAGTGAACGCCCTCTATTATTCGAAATTGTACTTCTTCTATTATTTTTTCGACCAGATTTTTGAATTTTTTCAAGTACTGAATAATATTTATCCTTTATTAATTCCCATATTTTTATAATCTCAGGTTTAACTTTATTATAGTATGCAATTAATGAAGATTTAATCTTATCAATAGTGATTTTTTTATTTTCTTTTTCTTGAATTTTGGAAGGAAGATTTTCTGAAGAAAATTTATTTTTATTAAAGTTCAGACTTCCCGAATTTGAAATTTTTTTTTTACTTCTTCTTTGGCATATCCCATATCTGCAATATCTTTGCCTTCAAAGAAAACAAAGCCCTCACTAGGTAATTTAGAAGGTTCTTCGTATTGTTCTATTTGTGCAGGAATCTCTTCTGCAATATCTTCACTTGCTGTAAAATGTGGCATTTTAAATTCTTCCTCTTCTGGTAAAACATGATATTCGACCATATTATCTTCCATGTTATCTAGTTTTTCCAGTTCGCCCTCTTCTACTTCTTCATGCAATACAGATTTTGGAATGTCTAATTGAGGTTCTTCTTCCATGATGGGTTCAACATTTTCGACAGTATTTTCAATCTCTTCGTTAAAATTATCTTCAACAGCTTCACCCAAATCAACATTATTTGTTAAATTTTCTAAATCTTTGTCTGTAAAATTAACAACATTTTCTTCAGTTGGAGAAGTATTTCCTTCTAAATTTGGTGAAACAATTTCTTCTTTTTCTTCCTGATTATTTTTATATTCAAATTTTTGAATATTTGGAATTACCGCGTCTGATTCACTAATTTCTTCAGGCACAACTTTTACTTCTTGTGATTCTTTCTCAGTGAAATCACTAGCGACTCTATTCTGCGGATTTTCTTTAAGTTTTTGACTATACGATTTATTTGTTAGGACTGGCTTATATTTTACGACATTATTCCAAGTCTCAGATGTAATTTCACGAACCCTTGAGGCTGTCGCAATTTCCATTCCATCAGCCATTTTTTTGCCTGCTTCATCCATAGTAACTAAAATTACTTTTTTATCTAGTTTATCTATAGATTTTTTTAGCAATTTCAAACTTGCAGATGTAATAAAGATTGAAGCTCGATCAGGAACTATCACTACAACATTTCGTGTTGCAGCTTGCTTAATCTTTTCTACAATAAATGTAATCTCTTCGTCTGTATCAATAAAAATTTTTGTATCAGGCACTTTACTAGATTCAAATTTAATAAAAGTCAAAATCATTCTAACATAAATTACTCGCGTAATTTATTCATCCTCCACAGTTTCCAATGCATAACGGCTTATTGCAAGAGGCGGTACTAATTCACATCTATTGAGATCTCCCATTTCATCTTTAATTCCATCCAGATCATTTAGAGTTAAATAACCAACTTTTGGAGCTTTTTGAAATGGTAAGACATGTGACCATGGATGTTCTAATAAAGCATCTTTCATTTCAGAAAGTAATGAACCACCGCCACATAAATAAATCATTGGTGGATAAACACTGACATCGTCTTTGAATTCTGTTAATGCAATTTCTATACCATCTACCCACATTGGAATATCTTTTGCAATTGCAGATTTTACCTCTGGCAACTTCATCATAGATATTTCTTTCTTACTATATTTTATTTTTAAATTTTCTGCTTCATCAAAACTCACTCCTAGATCTGATGCAATTCTTTTGGTAAAGACTCGCCCTCCGAATGCTATCATTTGAGTTCCTTTCACCACACCGTCTTTCACAACAGCAATGTCTGTAGTACCACCACCAACATCAATAACAATTCCTGAAAATACATTGTCCCCACTACGTTTAATGGCTCGTGCTATGGCGAATGGTTCAGCCATAATCCCTAGAACATTAATTCCCAATGCTTCAGAAACTGAACTTACATAACCAATATGAAGTTGTGGAGCAAATGTGAAATAAACTTGAAGACTAATATTTTTGCCTTCTATTCCAACAGGATTTTCAACATTGAAGCCATCTATCTTCGCACCAACAACAGTAATATTTGTAAGTTTAATTTCAAATTCATCAACAGTGTCACGTCCAGTACATTTTTTAAATATTTCTGAAGCTTCTGTATAAGCATCTTGTTCAATTTTATTAATGATTTCTTCAATTTCTTTTTGAGTAATTGGTCCACCACCTCTTTTGTATGAGACATCCAACGTGACGCCTTTGACCAGCTCTCCTGCGATACCAATGAATGAACCTAGAATATCGTGACCTTCTGGATTTAGTTCGTCCAGTGCCTCTGTGCATGCATTGATCACGTGTTTGATATTAGTTACTGTACCGTTTTTCATTGCGGTAAGTTTTTGTTTTATACGAACTAAATTTTCAACAACAATTTGACCGTCCTCAATTCTGAAAAGGACAGCTTTAATGTATTCAGTACCGATATCCAGCCCTAGGTATTTTTTGGGTTTTTCTATTTTTTTCCCGAACATAAAATTCTTTGAAATTACAGTATTAAGATATCATATTCAGACTTATTCATCAAAAGATTTTAACTTGTTTGGAAAAGAAAAAAATATATTCATATAGAGGTTTCAGCGTGGGGGGAAAGTTAAGAGTTAAGAGTTAAAAATTAAAAATTAAGAATACAAAGATTGTTATATGTATTATAAAAACTTATATGTCATCCCTGTAGATGTTTAGTAATTCGGTAACGAAATATAATAAAAGATATTAAGAAAATGTAGGGAATCAACCTTTTTATTATCTACGACAGTAATATAGCTATCATTAATATTTATTGTTAAAATATCATATATTACAAATAATATGATTGCCGCACATTTGACCACCGTCGAAATTGAAAATTATTTAGATCTTACCTGTTTAATTCCCTTAGGTTCTTTCGAACAGCACGGGCCATATCTTCCATTAATTACCGACACAGCTATTGCAGAAGAAATATGCAAAAGAGTTGAAGAAAAGATTCCAGAAAAAGTATTATTATTTCCTGCTATTTGGTTTGGAGATTCTCAGGAACATGATGGATTCAGAGGAACTATATCTTTGAATATATACAATACGATGCATATGCTTGAAGATATTTTTACATGGATAGAAAAGAGCGGATTCAAAAAATGTGTAATCTATAACGCTCATGGTGGAAATATAAATTTAACAAAAGGTATTTGCGAAGAATATAGTCGTGCTCATGATTTGAAAATTAAACATTACTTTCCATTTAATGAAAAAATTGAAAAAGATATCGTAAGAATTTTTGGAGTAAACTCTGAATCACATGCTGGAACAGTAGAAACTTCCCTACTCTATGCTATAAGAAATGATCTAATAAAAACAACTCAAATTAATATCGAGAGAGAAAAAAATTACAGTGGAAAATTTTCATATTATAAATCGAAAGATTTATCTGATGATGGAATTTTAACTAGAGAAAATAAAATTAGCATTAATATCACTGGAGGTAATGAGTTATCAGAACTATTAGTTAAAGAAGCAATAAAAATTATTGAAAAGTTTTCATTATGATTTTGTATTAATTTTTTGCTCATAATTAATTTTTTCATTATTTCTTTTATCTATCGTCACCTCTTGAAACTTATCCATATTTTAGTTATCTTACAGTGTGGAAGAACGAACTGCCTCGTTTTTTATAAATCGGAATTTATTCCATGCACATACAATTTTTACATATAAAGGGAATAAACAATGGATCTAGGTTCTACATGGCAGCTAATTTTGCAAAGAATACAAATAGATATAAGCGCACAAACATTTGAAACTTGGTTTTCTCAAACTAAACTTTTGGAAATAAAAGACGGTGTGGCAAAAATCGCATGCAAAAATACTTTCATAGTTCAAACCCTAGAAACTAGATATTATAATTTAATACAAAACACATTAGCTGATATTCACGGAGAAAAATTAAATTTAATTTTTCTCTCTCTTCCCGACATGATTATCACTTCATCGGTAAAGTCATCAGCTAAATCATCGCTGCAAGCGAAAGCACAATCGACGTTAATATCGACGCACGAAGAAAACGAAAATTTGGAAGAAATTAGAGAACTTGCTATTAAAAGAAGTAATTTAAATCCCAAATACTCTTTCGACAACTACATAGTAGGATCGTCTAACAGACTAGCTCACGCAGCAGCCACTGCAGTAGCAGAGAAACCAGCAGCAGCATACAATCCATTATTTTTTTATGGAGGAGTTGGATTAGGCAAGACACATTTGATACAAGCTATAGGACATTTTGTCTTATCAGTAAATCCTAAAACAAAAATATTGTACACTTCATTAGAGACCATGTTAAACGAATTTCTTTCAGCTATTCAGGAAAGAAAAACAAACGAATTTAAAAATAAATATAGACAATTAGATATATTAATAGTTGACGATATCCAATTTATTTCGGGTAAAGATGCCTTGCAGGAAGAATTTTTTAACACTTTTAATGTCTTGTATCAATCAAATAAACAAATAATAATCGCATCAGATAGACCACCATCAGAAATTTCCAGACTAGAAGATAGAATCAGATCTAGATTTGAGGGCGGTATGATTGCAGATATCAATGCACCAGAATACGAAACCAAAGTCGCGATATTAACAAGAAAGTTAGAAGAAAAAAAAGCATCATTACCAAGTGCCGTGATAGGAGTAATTGCAGAAAATGTAGAATCAAATGTAAGAGAGCTAGAAGGCGCTTTATCAAAAATACTTACATACTATTCTATATCGGATACGCCACTTTCATTAGACGACATAGAAAAAATATTAAAAAGAGACAAAAAAAATCAAAAAAAAGAAATCAAACCTCGTGATATCATAAAAAAAGTATCCCAAAGTTTCTCTGTCTCAGAGGAAGAATTACTTGGTCAGATCAGAACTAAAAGTATCGCTACCGCTAGACAGGTTGCAATGTATCTAATGAAAAAAGAACTTGGAATTACATTAATGCAAATTGCATCATATTTAAAACGCCAAGACCACACGACAATAATACACGGGATAGATAAAATTGAGTCTGAAATAGCCAAGAATAGAGAATTCAAAGATCAGATTATAGAAATAAGAAAAAGTTTAGGAGAATAATTTAATTTTTTCTAAAGTTTTTAATATATTTTTAGTATTATTTAGCATAGTACTTTTTCGTAACATTACCTTTTGTCGGCATTTTTAATATACTTGTTTATATTTTCAATATTTCTATATCAAACTATATTTTTAATGTTTTTTGAATATTTTTTCATAACATTCTTTTTTCAATATTGTTATCTTATTATTTTTATAATATATTTTTCATTAATATATATTTTTCTCCATTGTGTTTTTTATTATTTTTTCTTTTAAGTATCATTTATGCTATATAAGCATCTTTTTCATAAGCCCTAGAACAGGTACACATATTGACACATAGTCATAAAAATTTCTAATATATAGCATAGTAATTATTACTATAAACAATAATTTATTTAATAAGGAGATAAGTATCATGGCAGTAGCAAAGAAAGCAGTTAAAAAAGCTGTAAAAAAAGCAGTAAAGAAAGTTGCAAAAAAACCTGTAAAAAAGGCAGTTGCAAAGAAAGCTGTAAAAAAAGCAGTAAAGAAATCTGTAAAGAAAGTTGCAAAAAAAGCAGCAAAAAAGTAAACCAGTAATACGCTCTTAAAATAACTCTTGTAGTTTTTTTTGAGCGTATTTTTTTTCTATAAATCTTCCAACAATAAAATTATTGCCTTTTTAACGATGTGACAATTAGATTTTTCTTTTATATAATTCATTAATAAATTTTTTATAATGGAAAAAAAGACAAAGAAAAAGGTAAAGAAAGCGGACAATAAGTTAGCATCAAATGCAAAGATTCTTAAATTTACATTTTTCACTCAATTCGGTGAATTCATAAAAGAATACGGAGTTGTCGGATTAGCAATCGGAATAGTAATAGGTTCCGCTGTTTCAAAATTTGTAAATTCAATTGTAGAAAATTTAATATCTCCACTTATCGGACAAATTTTTTCACTTTTCGGATCCTCATCCACTGCACTATCAGATATGAAATGGAATAACATAAAAATCGGAGCCTTCATATCCAGCCTCATAGAATTTTTAATAATATTAATAATAATTTTCTTCGCAGTAAAATACGTACTAAAATTTTTGAAATTAGTCGAAGACAAAAAAATAGAAGAAAAAAAGGAGGAAAAGAAATGAGTAAGACAGGGAAAAAGGGAACAAGACCCGACCTACAAGTTATCAAGGGAGGAGTTCAACACTGTAAAACCGAACCTCTTTCAGATAGAGACAAAATAATTCAAGAAAGGAAAAAGACTTTAAGGGAAAGGGAATTTTATAGGAGGCTTGGTGTCTTTTCTCATCGGGGATGCTATTTACTGCCTTTCGTCGATTGGTATCTTCAAGTACAAGATAGAACATTTGTCCGTCCAGAAAATTTACCATTAGACTTTTTATCATTATGCATGGGATTATTAACTGGCGCAATGCTAAAGAAATACAAGATGACAAAAAATGGGGGGGAATAATACATAGGGGTTTCCTCAATCCTAACTTTCACCCTATTCTTGAATTTCATTTCAATCCTACATTAGTGATTTTAAAACTACAAAAACATCAAGGATAGATATGGAATAAATATATTTCAATCCTACATTAGTGATTTTAAAACCATGCTAGGCACACAAATTCAAAGTGCAGTAGATCATTTCAATCCTACATTAGTGAATTTAAAACTTCGATGTCTATCATCTGAAAGTACTTTCTTGAGTGTATTTCAATCCTACATTAGTGATTTTAAAACATTAACTGATCTGCTACTTGTTCTGTACAATTAAGTATTTCAATCCTACATTAGTGATTTTAAAACTTAATACATGCACCTAAAGTTACGTTATTACCACATTTCAATCCTACATTAGTGATTTTAAAACAGGAATACATCAGGATGCATAATTGTTAAGAACATCATTTCAATCCTACATTAGTGATTTTAAAACGTTATATTTTGATTTGAATTTGTACATACTGACAAAATTTCAATCCTACATTAGTGATTTTAAAACCTGAAATCCACGAATTAGGCGAACAAAGAAAATTAGATTTCAATCCTACATTAGTGATTTTAAAACTCATCAGCGTATGTATTATAAAAATCGTGTGTGTCAGATTTCAATCCTACATTAGTGATTTTAAAACATGGATGCGATGAACAGTGCACTTCCTAGTTTTAGGGATTTCAATCCTACATTAGTGATTTTAAAACATAATTCGTTATAATCTGTAACGTATTTCATTTTATAGGTTTAATATTTTTAAGTTTTTCTTCTACTTTTTTTTAATCGTATTCGATATCACCAATTATTATTGTTTCTTTCCTGTTGCTGGTAGTCCCCTTTCTTTTAATATCCCACATTCGATAACTCCACCCTCAAATTTCCCACAAGTTATTGTTTTTTCTTCTTCTGAGATTTCTCTCCATGTACAAATTCCAGCAAAAACTTTTAACCCAAATTTTAAAACTCTTTTACAAGAAATATAAAGTCCAGCTGTAATCGAGTAACCAGCTTCAATAGAGTAACCAGCTTCAATAGAGTCACCAGCTTTAATCCAGCTATCAGCTTCAATAGAGCCACCAGCTTTAATCGAGTCACCAGCTTCAATCGAGTAACCAGCTTCAATCCAGCTACCAGCTTTAATCGAGTAACTAGCTTCAATAGAGTCACCAGCTTTAATCCAGCTATCAGCTTTAATCCAGCTATCAGCTTCAATAGAGCCACCAGCTGTAATCGAGTCACCAGCTTCAATCCAGCTACCAGCTTCAATAGAGCCACCAGCTTTAATCCAGCCACCAGCTTCAATCGAGTAACTAGCTTCAATAGAGTCACCAGCTTTAATCGATTCACCAGCTTCAATCGAGCCACCAGCTTTAATCCAGCTATCAGCTTTAATCCAGCCACCAGCTTTAATCCAGCTATCAGCTTTAATCGAGTAACCAGCTGTAATCGAGTCACCAGCTGTAATCGAGTCACCAGCTTCAATCCAGCTACCAGCTTCAATAGAGCCACCAGCTTTAATCCAGCCACCAGCTTTAATCGAGTCACCAGCTTTAATCCAGCCACCAGCTTTAATAGAGCCAGTAATAAAAATACCTTTATCTAAGTCAAATTCTATATCTTCTGTAGATTCTATATTTCCTTCAATTTTATATCTCCAACCTTCATCAACTAATCCTTTGAAATT
>JBAXGO010000010.1:0-30143 GCA_037139335.1 bacterium | reverse complement strand
TCATGAACCATAGTTAATTCGAGATGTGTTGATGGATTATCAAAAGGAAATCTAGCATTCTCCGCCAATAAAGCAATGAAAAAACCTATTAAGCAAATCATTAAAACGGCAAATGTTTCAAGTGAAAAATTTGTTGCATTATAATTTATTATTTGAGATATCTGAGCTGAGCCACTAATTATTACAGGTGCAAGAAATGCCATAAACATAATTGGTTCTACTATTACGGAAAACATATACTCTCTTGCTGCTCCCAATCCACCAAATGAACTACCAGCATCAAAAGCTGCTATAGCAATTAAAAAAGTGAAGAATGCTAATAGGTATATAATTCCCATAATGTCTAATATTCCATCCATGTATGAATTTGTCGTGGTCGATACTATAGTTATTGCGGGAATGAAAAAAGATATTGTTACTACTATTGCAACTAGTAAGTAAGGCACTGTTAAAAATACCCAAGAAGTATTTTTTGGCACGACAGAATCTTTTCGTACTAATTTATATAGTTCAACGTACGGCTGATAAATTGGAGATCCTACCCTACTCTGCATACGAGCTTTTATCTTCCTAATATAACCAATAACAAGTGGTGAAATACTTATTATAAGTATGGATTGTAAAATTATTAAAATTATCTGTAACATAATTAATTTATTACTATTAATAAAATGATTATCAAGGTCACTAAGATATAAATAAGATAAGTATTAACCATGCCGGTTTGAACTTTCTTAACCGTATTACCTAATCTAAGTATAAAATTAGATAATGGGTGGTATAAATATTTTTCATATACCTTTAGATATTTGTCATGATAAAAAATCTTATTTGGCAAATAATGAAAGAACTTATATTTCTTTTCATCTTCAACTTCTCTACTTTTACGAGGAAAGTAAAAACTAGCAAATGTCATTCTAATGTTATCTGAAAAAGCTACTGATGAATACTGCATTCTTGGATTCACATCTCTACCGCAATCCCATGTTAAATATTTTTTAATACGTGTTTTCCACAATCCAGTAACTAATATTACTAATATAACGGCACTCAATAAAATTATAAATATAAACATGTTTGACAAATTTGCTTGATGAATAGGTACACTAATACTATTAGAACCTGCAAATAATGAAGATTCCTCACTTGATACAGAAGGAAATAACTGAGAATTTAAAAAATAGACAACATAATTTGCAAATACACCAAGAAAAGTAACAGTTATTGCAGATATTATTAAACTAACATATATGCTTGTCCCAACATGCTTTTTGTGTTCTTCAATATTTTTATTTTCTCTATTTACTCCCAAAAAACCAACACCTATTGCTTTGACAAATGCAGCTGCAGTAAATGCCCCTGTTACTATTAATGCTGCAGCAGAAGTTAATAATAATAACTTAGTAGCAATATCCGTTGATGGTGCATTAATAATACCTCCTATCATCGATTGAAGTCCTAACCATTCACTAGCAAAGCCATTAAAAGGTGGAATTGCTGAAATAGATAATGTAAATATGACAAATAGTATTGAAAATAAAGGCATTGCCTTCGCTATTCCGCCTAAATAATCTAGTTTTCTAGTACCAAACACATTATTAATTACGCCAGTGGTTTGGAACAAAGCTGATTTATATACGGAGTGATTGATAATATGGAAGATCATTACCAGAAACATAATAATTGTTAATTGACGAGCACCAGTAAAGGATTGAACGAAAGATGCATTGTCATAATATTGCTGAGATAATGAAACAAAGAACATAACCAAGCCCAAAAACAAAGTTATTATCCCCACATTATCTATGCTTGAATATGCAATTAATTTCTTTATATCTGTCATAACCAAAGCATACATAGATCCGAAAACGGCAGTTACAACACCCAAAATTATTAAAATAATTCCAATCCATGGTGTGTTGACGGGTATGAAAAATAGAAAGAATTCAATCATTGCAAATAAAGCAATCTTCAACATTACTCCAGATATAATTGCGGAGGCATGAGAAGGAGCTGCAGGATGTGCTTCTGGAAGCCAAATATGAAAAGGGATCAAACCCGCTTTGGCACCGAACCCTATTATCAATAATATCGAGGCTATAATTTTAATAGTTTCATTAGCTTGGAAGAATTGTCCAAAATATTGAGAACCTGCACTTTGCGATAACAGTAGAAAAGCGGCCATGATAAAGAGAAAACCGATCTGAGTGAACATGAGATATAGAAGTCCCGCCTTTACATTTTTTTCTTTATTATTTTCAAAAATTATAATCATAAATGATGTAATAGACATCATTTCCCAGAAGAATAAAAAAGGATATACAGATTGAGATAGAACAACTGCAATCATTGAGAGAATAAAACTATTCAAACTCAACGATAGTAGACCTGGTTTATATTTGCCAAAATAGTGCTTAACATAACTGTAGCCAAAAAGTACACTTGTTATAGTAACAAAAAACAATATTGATAAAAATATTGCGCTAATTTTATTTATAGAAAAAACAATTTCGAAGTTACCAAATATTGTAAAATTATTTAGCAATGAAGCCTCACCATTGAAAAAGAAAACTAATGAGTATATAAGTCCAAAAGTTGCCCCAGAAATAGTTAGTATAGTAGTGATTAAATGAGAAATACGTTGATATGCATTTGGAAGCAAACTAACTATTCCAGATGAAATAAACAGTATTAGAGAAAAAGTTAAAAAATTGTTAATTATAAACTCTATCATTTTCCTTTTTTAACATTTACAGTTGATAAAATAGCATTGATAATATCTGTAGGAGATGGAGGCGAACCTTTGATATAACAATCAACAGGAACTACGGAATCCACGCCACCAACAACGGCATAGCTATCTTTGAATATTCCACCATCGATAGCCTCATCCCCGACTGCAATAACAATCTTTGGATCTGGTGCATTCATATAACTTCGAATCAAGGCTTCTTTCATATTTCTGGTCACAGGACCAGTAACGAGTAATACATCAGCATGTTTAGGCGAAGCCACAAAATGTATACCAAATCTTTCACAATCATAGATCGGATTAGAAATAGCTAGTATTTCTGCCTCCTCTACATTGCTCGATCCGGCATCGACCTCTCTCACAGCAATTGACCTTCGCAATACATTGAAACCTTCTCTAGATTCAATATCTTTACCAAAGGTGAAGTTCGTAGAGTTAACAAGCTTTTTCTGTGTTACCACACCAAGCTTAAAAATTTTTTTAAACAATCGAAAAGGCATAAACTTAAAAAAAATGTATTTTGGGTATCATCCAAGCAGGTATTTTATAACTGCATAAACATCTTGTCAAACAATAGTAACAAATTGAGAAAATTAAGTAAAATTAGTTGTATTTACTAGCCATATTTACCAAAGCAGCACTAATCGACGTATCATATTCAGATCTACGGCGAACAGATCCAATACTCTCTAACATCTTATTAATTTCGCCTTTTAAAGGTGTAGCACTAACATAGCTACTATTTACATGTAATAAATTAATTCCTTTTCTAGCCACAACGCCATGAAGTTCATTATGATGCTCACTTTTTGCTAAATCAAGTAATAAACCGAAACCAATATTTAAATATGCTTTTAAAAATTCGCTCTTTCTATTGTCGTTGAATCTAATACCTGAAAAAAATGTATCGATTGCATCAACTGGAATAGAAAACATAAATGGTAAACGCCCTGTTTTTTGGTATAACCCTATTTTATCAGTTATATTTATTCCAGAATCGCCCCAATTAATAATAAATAAGTCAGAGACTTGTTTTCCTTTTCTTCTAAAAACAGGAGCAAGGTTTTTACCTGTCCGGTTGACTTCATTCATAAAATGATTTACAGCCATATTTAAAGTAGCAGAATATGCAGTTGCACCACCACAATAATGATGATGTTTTAGTGTATACTTTTCATTTGAATTATGAGATAACCAATCATAATCGGGAAGTCCTGAATCACAGCAAACTACGTTTCGATCACGAAAAAAGTTACAAATATCAATCAGACTAGAAAGAGAATATTCTTCACCTCCAATTGAAAAAGATTCTCTTTTGTTTTGACCTCGGTTATTTCCATTTACTCTAGCTTCTAATTTATTAACAAAATAGGTAAAGGTTGAGCCACCAGGAAAATAAAGATGGTTTTGCATTGAATATTCAAGTCTTTTTTCAGCCTCAACTGAGTTAAATTGAGTTTCATCAGGATGGATTTTATTTGCACCAAGCTCAATAGTTTGGACTGTACCTAACAATTTAAACATAAAAAGAAAAATAGAAAAATACGCACAATCGTTATTTTACTCCTACGATGCGCAATATTCAATATCCTCGATATATACTATGCCTTATTTAAATAGCTGGCGATTTTATCAGGTTCGCTCCATTTTATTCGCTTGGGAAAGATGTATATATCACTTTTATTATTTGGCAAAATTATTACAAATTTATCATGAAAAAAGCCCTTTTTATATTGTTTTAACTGGACTTGATTAAAGATATAAATATTACATTCGATAGGCTCATATTGATAATCCAAAGATACTAAGAATATACGAAAATTACTCGCCGTAATTATATATCCGACATTATTATCGTGGTTTATAGCGTCTGGAATTAACGATTTCCAAAAAGTATCTTGTTGTTCGGCGTAGCCGATAGCGGATAAAGACTCATTCACCAGCCTATTTTTCGATAATATATTCATTATCAGTCTGGAAAAAGTTTCTTTGTATTCTATTCGCAATTGTCTTATAAACGTCATGTTTAGGCAATTACAGAGGTAATGTGGATTATTATCACACAACTTACAAATAAATCAATATATGAAATATAATTTATATCAATTAGACAAAGTGTTTTTTATCTCGATACATCAATAACTTCATTTAGCTCAGGATCACAACTCACAACTTCTATTCGTCCGGCATCATTTTTCTTTACAGCAAAATATGTCTTACTAGCAGTCCCTTTGGGAGAAAACGGCATGAACGCCATATATTTTGGAACTAATGAAGACGAAATATCTAGACAAGAAGTTTGTGTAGTATTTGTCGCAGGAACTGTATATGCACCAGATACACTTTTTACTTGAGAAGAAAGATTAGAATTTATTGTAGTAAAATCAGCCTTATATTGGAAATATCTTCCTGACAATGAACTAAAATTAAATGTTGGCGGAGTTGATCCACTATTATTTATTTCTGAATAATATGTTGAAGAAGTTCCATCAGGACCGATAAATGATTTGCCAGTACATGCAGAATCACTACAAGAACGGACCTGAAAGTTCAAATCTGTTGAACCTCTAGCATATCTATCAGCAATTTCTGTAGCAGATAACGCCCTAGAATAAATAGCCACTTCATCTATATTTCCATTAAAGTATCTTCCAGATTCTCCCCATTGTGAAATATAAAGCGGTGATGAATTAGGAATAATAGTTCCTGTTAAAGTTGTGTAAGATTCTTGAACACCATTCACATACATTCGTAAATATGAGCCATCATAAACTCCAACAACATAATACCAGACACCCATTTGTGGAGCCGTCGTACTCCATATCCACCTTCCACTGCCAGGAGAACTTGTTGTAGGAACGGCTATTTCAAACAATGTATTCGTACTATTATGTTGCAAACGATACCCATTATCTGCATTAGTATTCACTATTGAAGCCCATTGTAAACCTGTTGATGGCACTATATTCCATTTCAGCCAAGCTTCAATTGTAATCTGATTTGTTGGGAAGAAATCTGATGAATACGGAACCGTAATTCGTCCACTAGAACCATTAAAAAGTAAGGATGAGTTATAAATACCATTACTTTTATATGTGATTCCTCCGGCAGCAGTACCGTTATGACCTTTACCACTATAATCTGTAATATTTCCCGAAGCCTCATCCATATGCATAAGTAAAACATTTGATGTCATATTGGCATTTCCTGATGCATAACCACTTTCTGATTGAGCATTATTTGGAAGTTGTTTTTTTACAGGCTTAGCTGGAGACCATGAAAAATTAGACCAAGAAACAGGAGCACCAGCATCAAATATTCTAGAAGTATATGATCCAGCACCAGCTGTTTTGCCTACATTCGTCATCTCCAATACATTACTTCCAGTATTCCACTGCATATGAAAAAAAGATCCTAATTGAAAATTTGCTTGATTACTATCCGAAATAGTACCGTTACTACTAGATCCTCCTGAGCCACCACCACAAACAATATTACAATTAGTTGTATCTGTGCCCAACATTCTAAGTGAATTATCTACACCTAATGGTAAAACTCCGTTGTTATCTACTTTATACTGCCATAATGCATCCAGAACAGATTTTGCGTCATTTCTTCTTTCGGAATTACGCATTTCTGCAAACCATTTCACAGGATTCAAAGCAACTATAACTATAACAGAAAGTATAGCCAATAAACTAACTATTAATAATATTTCAATAAGTGTAAAAGCTTTTCTTTTGAACTTCATTAAGAATCCAAATAAGTATTATGATCCATAATCAATATACAAAATTTGATATTGATTGTCATTATTTTTTTATTTAGTTATATAATTTACAAATTAATTAAATCTATATGGCTATAAGATAAAGTATTCAAATTGGAGATCCTAGGTTAAAGGCTGAGAATATAGTTATTGCTGATTTCGAATTGAAAAAAGTTAGTGATGTAATCCAAGATTTGAAAGATAACGATTAAGGAATATCGGGATCTGGACTAAATAAAGAGAATAAGAGGCTATATGGATTCCTGCCTTCGCAGGAATGACAGATCCGACTGGAGGATGGGATGACATAGAATTGAGAAGGATGTCATTTCGAACGTTAGTGAGAAATCTCGTGTTTTATTCCAACGAGATCCCTCTCCTCTTACGCTAAAGCTACAGAGGATTCGGGATGACATCGAAAAGAATAAGAGGCTACATGGATGCCGCTAAGCGGCATGAAAAGAAATTAATTCTTAACTGCCTATTCCCCCACTTCTTCCAACACAATCACATTATAACCAGCGATCCAGCTGAATTTTATAGTTTTATTTTCTGAGACATCAATATATTCAGGAAATAATGTCCTTCCAGAGCCGCAATATTTAAACTCATCCGAGTTAAAAATAATTTTATATCCTTTGGGTAATATTTCATCTTTATCATAAACAGAAAATTCGTATTCCGGCAGCATATCACTGCTTAAATTTATAAATATAATATGTTTATTTCTTTTAAATGTAATAGTTTTATTTTTTTCATCAACATTAATTATTTTTCTATATTTAACATTGCTAGACCAGAAATCTTCTAACTTCATAATTTCATTCACCTTCTTTTTGTAGTTTACAAGGGCAGAATTGGCCTCAACCAATTGCAAATACCACTGAATACTTGAATCATGTTCGAAAGATCCAGTCTGCATTAAGAATGTCTGAAGTAAGTCTAAGGTTCTTCCTTCTAGACCAAATGAAATAACAGCCTCCATAACTTTAATCTTACCAACAGCATGATGATGTAGATGATGATTTTTACAAATTATCGCGTCATATGCATAAGAACCAGTAGCCCTATCTTCTATAATTCCAGATGCGGCATCATGATTATGAAAATCAGCAATACACGCATTTGATTCCCCCCACTCTTTCTCGTCAATGATTTCTTTAATCCTAGACACTTTAATTTTATCGCCACTTTTTATCATATATTCAGTATGAAAAAAGAAAGTCTCTCTCGATGAATTATAGGCTGTTGCGCCAAGATTCATTGGATCTTTATCCAAGGCACCAACAAGTCTTTTCGCATTTTCGCCTGAGAAATAATGGGCTTCAAAATTCACAATTGCATTAGGATAATTTTCATATATTGCTGTGTTTAATTCACGCAAAAAAGTTCTTCCACCTGGTCTTTCTGCACCATCACCATTATCACCGAACCGTAAAATTCCGTCGACATTATCTATTCTGAATCCATCAAAATTATAATTTTTTAAAAAATGTACAGCACTATCTGTCAATAAATTTCTTACATTAGCATCGCTATAATTATATCTCTTTGTCCCCCACGACGTTTCTTCTCCCATAAAATATGATGGAAGATTGCACAAAAAATCAAAAGTTTTATTTACTGTATAATTTTTATACGGTACATGAGAATAAACAGCATCATGCAAAAGTCCAATTCCTTGTACATGAAAGGCATCAATCATTTCAGAAAATTCATCAGGCGTTCCCCAATCCTCATTAATAGCATGAGAAAAAGGTGCCAAGTACCTTACTTTCCAGTCTTTACCATCAACCGATTTTGTCAAAGGGAGAAATTGAATAATGTTGAAATTCAAATTAGAAATAGTATCTATAACTCCAGATTGAGTAATAAATTTATAATATTCAGAAACTTTAACATCACCGCCAAGTTTATTTATATAGTCTGATTTTTCCGCTCTATACCATTTAATAAGCCCTGGCAGGTCAGTTTGAATAATAACATTGGCTTTATTTTTAATTTCCGGTCTAGCATATTTGAATTTATATGCATCACTATGGCTATAATCCCAATAGACACAACCAGCATCATTATTTAATAATACTGCTGATGGATCTCGAATTATTGAACCATCGACTTTAAACAGGTATGAAGTTTTATGATCTAGAGGAATTTGCAGAGTATAAATAGGAAAATTTTCTTCACTAAACTTGTATTTTTCAAGATTATTAAGATCTTTTCCCCAATTATTAAATTCACCAACAAGGTATATTTCTGAATTTTTTTTCGGATTATAAAATTTGAATTGAGCCATTACAGTGAATTAGTGTTACTTATAATATCATAAGATAGATATTGTACGCAGGGGAAAAAAGAAGTTTATGAAAATCATATATTGCACACTGAATAATATCGAAGAAGCACGCTCAATATCTAGAAAATTGCTAGAAGAGAAGCTCTGCAATTGTACAAATTTTTTCCCAATTAACTGTATGTACAACTGGAAAGGTAAAATTGAAGAAGAGCCTGAAGTAGTGTTAATTATTAAAACGCTTGAAGGAAAATTTGAAGAAATTGAAAAAGGAATTAAAGCCTCTATAAGTTATACGAATTTTATTGGCGAGCTAAATGTTGAAAATTTAAATTATGGTTTCACAGATTGGAGAAAGGCGGTAGTTAAATAGTCTTCCTGACGAAAGCTGTAATTTTAAAAATCATACCAGTGAAAGATATCGTTATATTTTTTTGTTTTTAAAAGTTTGCAGGATTGATAAAAAAGATTACTCATTACTACTATTATCCCCACAACATTCACCATTTTTACAACAAGCATCTTTATCATTTGTGCAACAGTCATCTTTGCAGCATTTACCGCCACAGCAGTTACCTTCGGAATTTTGATTATCAGTAATCTTTTGATCATCAGCCGACTTTTTTCGAAAAATTTTATCTAGAATAGACATTGTTATATAAATTAATTAATTTCAGCAAAACAAACGACATAATTATGTCCATATTTTTTAGCACATTTAGGACAAGTTGTGTAATACATATAATATTTTTTCACAGTATTTCCTTTTTCCTGCACATATGTGTCCATCTCTTTCATCCATTTGGGAACTGCACTATAAGGACCATCAAAAACTTTTGTTAAAAATTGCCCTGATATTTTCACATTTTCAGCACCTTCGACTTCTTTTGAAACTGCAAAATAATTCTCCGATTTCCACAGTGTAGGATCGTAAGTAAGAACAACCATGTCCTTAGTTTCTAACTGAGCCTCTGATTTGATAATCTTATCCCACATATTTGTCATCAACTTAGACATTGATGATGGCAAAGGCATATGCAAAAAAGTCCGCATAGAACCTTTGATAAACAATTTATCCGTCCATGTGAATTCTTTATTATCCCATAATGATGGGTTAAATTCTGGACAGCAAACTTCTTCTTTATCCCGCATAATAGTAAAAATTAACTATATATAAACAAGTATAGGACTGAACTTTATAAATAGCAATTTATTCACAATCTTTAATATATTGCTCCAATCTTTTTTTGCAATCGTAAACAGGTTTGAGTGATACTTCTTCAACAAAATTTTCCTTCTGACTGTATCCAAACGGATTATCAAGATCTTTAATAAAATAAATCATATATATCAATATGAAACTTACAAAAGATACAAAAAACATACTTTCATAAAATGGTTCTACTTTCACAAAAATCAAACCGACTACAAGTATAATAGTAATTATTTCAGCAATCGCATACCCAGTACCAAGAAAAGATGTTTCTCTGATAGTATGGATTCTATTTATCATTTTCCTAATTAAATTTTGCTCTTGCTTCAAACGAACAATGAAATTAGCCTGTGTCTGAGTTTCAAAAGATAAGAAAGTATCATTAAAGTCATGCAGTTTATGCATGATAGCCTCAGTTTTTTCCCTCTTATAAAACCAATCGATTAATGATGAGGTAAAAGCTAATAAGTTATTTAAATATGCCTTCGACTCTGCTGTCTTTTTATTTTTATAAATGATAAGTCCCTCATCAGCCATAGTTTCCAAACTTGATGCGAGATCACCTGGTATTTTTTCACTTTCTTTATAATCAACTAACGTACCAGAAATCAAAAAACCAATAAGAAAAATATTTGCAGAAATTATTGCTGTAAATAAAGAATTTAAAGATAAGAATTCAAATCCTAGAAAATGTATTACCAGTTTGATTAAAATTATTAAAACTATAAATGGTAAAGTCTTAACAGCTAGTTTCCATTTGGATTTCAAATTAATTTTTTTCATATTAAAAATAATTAAATATTACCACTTATCCACAGTCATGAAGACAAGTTTTCCTCCTGATTTATAATAATCATTGAGTGTTACTATAATTTTATCAATAGGTTTCACAGCAACTTTGCTCTTTCTTTGACAGCCCTGTACTTCTATAAAAGTATCGGGTGGCAAGACGTATACATAGCCAATACCCTTTTTTTCTATATATTCTCTCCAACTCTCATGAACCTTGGCTGTGACTTCGAAATTTTCATTTTCGTCAGACCAATTTACAGACCAAGTAAATTTTTTGATATCTTCGTGTAAATAAGATCTATCTACCACACCAAATATTATAGCAGTAGTGATATTATCGGTTGCATATATAGCATTATCGATATTGAAGCTATCATCTTCATCTTTGTTATTTGTCTGCCTCGGTTCCAATATTGTAATGTCACCAATATAACTTCCGTGAAAGAGATACCCCTGCTCGAGATAGATATTTAGTTTTTCTAGACTAGTCAATTTTTTCATTATTTAGCCATTATACAAAACAAACCACAGGATTTTACTCATGTGGTTTGTAAATTATACTACTGAAAAAGTAATTATACGATTTCGCTTTGTTCTATATCATTTTGAAGATCTACGATATCAGATTTCACTTCCTTAACTTCCTTTTTTACTCTAAAAGTCTTGGATTCAAGATCAAGAGCCTTTAGAATTTTATCAAGTTTTTCATTAATAATTCTAAACTGTTCTTTGTTGTCATCACTTTTAGGACTTCTATCTTGGCTACTTCTATCCTGATTACGATCTGAATTGCCGCCCTTGTTTTGGAAACAATCATTACAATAAACTGGTTTATCGCCAGAAGGTCTGAAAGGGACTTCACATCTTTCCCCACAACTATCGCATGTAACTGTAAACATTTTCTTATCTTCGAAACGTGATTTGTAAAAGCTATCACCGCCAGAATCTCTGGAATCATTGCCATTACCACGATTTTCGAAACAATCACTACAATAAACAGGTTTACCACCGGATGGTTTGAAAGGTAAATTACATGACTTACCACATTCATCGCATACTGCTCTAAACATCTGTTTATCTTCGTTTCTACCACCATAACTGGAACCACCACCGAAACTATTACCACCGCCGAACGAACGCCCGCCTCTATCGCCGCCTCTGTCGCTACTTCGCCCGCCACCTCTGTTACCGCCTCTACTGAACCCACCTTTGTTAAAATTGCCCATATTTATTTAAAAAATTTAGTTAGACCGCACTAGTATAAACTTTTAGGGGATAAATAACAATTATTTAGACTATTCAATGTATGAAATTAAGCCTTCAAAGTTTTAGAATAGGTTTTTTTGTCTTTTACGAAATCGACTCTTTTTATAACATTAACTATGCATATAGTTCCAAAAACTAAGGGCATCCAACCCAGAAAAACAGCCAACGGTATATCAAATATTTTCACTCCAATAAAGGGCATTTTTATATATTCCCATTCTTTGGAAGGAAGATTAACCAATTCTGTAATAATCGATGCAATAATTGAAGTTAAAAATTTGTAATAAGATTGGACTTCCTCCAAGAAGCCAAGTAATAGAATCTGAAATTAAAATAATTGCTAAAAAAGGAAAAAACATTACATATTCTATTAATATATTCTGACCAGTAATAACAGGATAAAAAGGGACAATTAAACATATTAATCCAATATATAACATTCCTTGTGCAATATTTTTTCCTACTTTTTTTTTGATATTTATATTTATTAAATGTTTATCTGATATTTTATTTCTTAATATTGTTTTTATTAATCTAAATAATTCATACATACCTAGCGTGTACGCGGCATTCATAAACAAAAACATAATTATAAAATCAAAGGATTTATAATCTCTCCAAACCCACATTTTGGAAATATTTACTCCTAATACGAAATCGACAACAAAACAAAAAACAGTAGCCAGCAAAAAGAATGAGATAAAAGCATCACGATGATGTGAATTCATAAAATATGTCAAAATCGAAGTCTTGTTAATTTTGTAGTCAATATAATCCATAACAAGCCACGAACCTACTGCAAAGAAAGTATAAAAATGAGGATTATGAAAAATTATCGAAGAAATTAAAGAATAGATAAATAAACAAAGACCGAAAATATATATTGAATGATGAATAAATTTAGAATTAACAAACATAATGAAGATAATAAAGTTTATAAACTATAACACGAATAATGAGATATATTTTAAAATATATTATAAAGAATATGGAGATTAAAGAGACCAAAATTGGTGTTCTTATTTTCAAAGACAGAAAATTTTTAATATTTAATACAAATAACCTGATATTTATCTCGATAAATCACCTCACCTATTTGACGTTCTGTAAAGACGACACATCGAATATTCTTTAAATATTTGCTTTGCAATTCCAATAATGTTTCTTCGTATTTAATTTTTCCCTCTTATGTAAAAAAAGAAATATGTTTCGAATTATATTCAAACCTAGGTCTGGGTAACCATTTAGCATTCTTCCAAAATTGTTTTTTTATCTCCGACGGAATTGTCGTTGTATCTGCCATAACTCCAACACCTTTCGAAGTATAACGATAATATTTTTCCATGAATATCTTAATACACTTTTACTATACCAGATATTTCCAGTAGCTGTGGTATTTTATTTTAATAATAAATTTAATATTTGCACTAACATTCTATATGATAGACTAGGATTCGCAATCTGATTTACAGTACCAGTTATAAATATTTTTTTGTCAGGGCAATAATATTCAAATGCACCAGAAAGGCCAGAATGGCCTATTAATTCCGGCATTTCAGTAAATAATGTAAAATATCTAGGTAATTTAAATCTCATAATTCCAATTCCATATTGTAGAGGAAACATAACGCCTCTATACTCTGCTCTCATTTCTTCAAAATATTCGACGGGAAAGAAAGTTCCTGAAAAGAATGCTTTTATAAATTTCATACTATCATCTGAAGTACTAACAATTCCACCATCGGCTCTAACAGAAATCATGGCTTGTGGTATGTAAAAAGGTCTATCTTTATAGTACATATTTTGAGGATTACGGTCTTCAATATTTGAATACATATACGTTTTATTTAACTGTAGCGGGGTATAAATATTTTTTTCAAATACATTTTCTACTGTGTCGTTAAATAAAATTTCAATAATTCTACCTAATAGTTGGAAATTAGTGTCGGAATATAGCGCTTTTCCTGGTTGCCCTGGCTTAAATTTAGATTTTTGTTCTTTAGCAATTTCGAGACTTCTTTCAAAAGTCCAAGACTGATCTTGGCCAAGAATGAGTTTGTCTACTAGACTTTTGCCATCTGGACCTTTGCCCTCGAAATAATCTGGGATACCAGAAGTCTGACTTATCAAATGACGTACTGTTACCTGATTCGAATAATCCCCGCCTTGAAAATTATTTAAGCCTTTGATAATTTCTGAGGAAAAAAATTTATCGAGGGTATCATCAAGACTTAATTTTCCTTCATACCTCAATTTCATAATCATTGCCGTTGTGTACAGTTTAGTTGTACTAGCAATGAAATATTGAGAGTCTTCATTTAAATTTCCCGAACTTCCTGAGAAGATTTCATTTTCAAAATTTGCAACACGAATTACAGTGCCAAATATTTTTTTGTTATCTACCAAATTATTTAATATTTTCTGAATTTTATCTTCTTTCATCTCTTATTTACTAAATTACATTTTCCTTCACATTCAATTTGTTTAACACTGTCTGATGGATTTAAAGCAAGACAATTTTGGACACATGTTTTGCATTGTGTGAAGTTACTATTTTGTATTTGCTGACAAGAACCATTATCAAGACCGCACTGAGCATACTGCCTACAAATATCCCCAACCTGATACATGGAAGTACACATATTGTTAGTATTAGAACCACATTGAATATCCAAGCCATGACAATTTTCAACACCACACGAAGCGTCTAGGACAATACATTTTTCCTCCCAAGATCTTATACATGCATTTTTTGACTCACACCAAGAATATCCAGCAGCTGTCAGACAACCATATTTATCCTTTTCGCCACCAATTTTTTTAGCAACAGTTTTACATTCCTTAGCAGAAAAATCTCCAGCGATATTGGAATCATCTTTAACATAATTTATATAGACACTCTTTGAATCATTATCTACGAAGAAACATTTAGCATCTAAAATAGGAATACCAGAGCCCTCCAGAATAAAGGCAACATACCATCCATTATCTGCCTTCTCAACTTTAATAGATTTAGGTGGCAAATTATTACCAGGGTAAGATCTAAATTCAGGGTAACGGCCTTTCAACACTTCAATAGCCTGAGATTCATTCAAATAGACCTTATCATCTTCTTTATTGGAAGCAAATAAAAAGAAACGTAAAAGAACCAAAACAACCAATAGAAATACCAAAACCAATGCCAAATATAAATATTTAAACTTCATTATTTTATAAATATGGTATTAATATACCACTTAGGATAAAAAATTTAACAGCAGAAATTTAACAAATACTCGATCTGCCAAAATAATTGGAGGTTTCAGAGGTAGTCATTAATAGGAAATAGGTTTATAAGAAATCAATACCTTTGTTGTCATCCCAGCGAAAGCTGGGATCCAGTTTTACTAAATTAAATGTTTAATCATTCACACTTTCTTTTTCTTCTAATACTTTTCTCTTAAAAGTCGATCGATAAGTTTGTATTTTCAATATTCTTCATATATCGAGGAGATAAATAACTCCTCCTGCCTCCTCTTTCACAAAGAGGAGGTGGAATACATATCAAAAAAGCACGGGGAGAATGTAGCAAAAAACAGTAATAATTATCGCACATAGATTATCCACACTTAGAAATGTTGATAAAATTTATGTATTTGATTCAGGCAAAATTATTGAAGAAGGTACATTCGACGAATTATTAAAAAGTCCTGAATCAAAGTTCAAAGAAATGTATGAATTACAGAATAGATCTGGTAATTAATATTTAATACAATGTAATTTTAGAGTAACTTTTTATTGAATAACCTTTAAGTCATTTATGAATTCTTCAACTGCACTTTCTTGAGTTGCCCATGAAGTAACCAATCTTATCGATGAACTTACATCATCTATTTTACTCCAAGTATAAAAACCATACATTTCACTTAATTTCTCTATTAAAGAATTTGGGAATATAGGAAATATTTGATTTGTAGTTGATTCAGTCAAAAAGTTATATCCTAGATTTTTTATTTCAAGACTTAATTTTTCTGCCATATTATTAGCATGTTTTGCTAAATCGAAATAAAGATTATTTTCAAAAAGAGCTTTAAATTGAATTCCCAAAATTCGACCTTTCGCCAGTAAAGCTCCTCTCTGCTTCAAATGATATCTGAAATTTTGTTTTATCTCATTATTAATTAAAACAATAGCTTCGCCTAGCAAAGCTCCGTTTTTCGTACCACCAATATAAAAAGCATCTACATAATCTGCTATTTTGGTTAAATCAAGATCGGAGTCCTTACTCATCAAACCACTTCCCAATCTGGCACCATCAAGATATAAATAAAGTCCTTTCTTCCTACAATATTCCGATATAGATTTTAGCTCAGCTTCATTATATATGGTCCCCAATTCTGTTGAATTTGATATAAAGACAACTTTTGGCATCACAGCATGTTCGTCATCATGTTGATCTAATACCAATTGAATTAGTTCAGGACTTAATTTTCCGTCTTTGCTCTCGATATCAATAATCTTGTGTCCAGTTGCTTCAATTGCTCCTGCTTCATGAACATTTATATGTCCAGTATTTGCAGAAATAACGGCTTCATATGGCTTCATCATCGAAGCTAATACCGTAAGATTGGCGTGTGTTCCCCCAGATATGAAATGGACATCAACATTTCTACCGATCATATTTTGAATTAATCTCTCTGAATCAAGAGAATACTCGTCTAATCCATATCCATACTGTTGTTGTAAATTTGTATTCATCAACATTTCCAATATCTTGGGATGAGCACCTTCAGAATAATCGTTGTAGAAAGAGTATTTAAGCATGCTTTTTTATTTACTAATTTATTATAACAAAGATTTTTATTAATAATCTAATATTTGTAGTTTTTCGTAGATAAAAATTAAAGTTATAAGTATTACCTTATTTTATAGAAAGCAAAAATATTCCAAAACCTGCAATTATTACTGCCAATATTTTTTGTTTTAATTTATCTTTCTCTTTCAAAATAAATATTGCTAATATGGGGATTATCACGCTTTCAGATTGTTCTATTGGATACATACGAGAAACTTCACCACCCAATTGGTATCCCCAGAAACTAACTTCTTGGCTGTGAAATAAAAGGCAAGAATAAATACAATATAAAGAAATGCACAGACGAGCTACATAAAACCTTTATTAAATTATATATTTCATAATTGGAATTTTCACATATTATTGCGGTAAAATAAATTTTTTGTTAATTTAATAGTGTTATTGTTTTTTAACCCTTATTTTTATATTTTTTTAAATGGATCCTCTAAACACAAGTGATTCCGATAATTTTCGAAGTTTTTTTGAAGCCATTAATGACATGATCGTAGTCGGCACACCTCAAGGGGAAGTTCTTTATATCAACTCAGCTTTGAAAAAGGAACTTGGTTATACATTGGATGAAGTAAAAGCTATCGGTATATTAGGCTTAAACCCTATTGAAAAAAGAGCTGAGGCAGAAGCTAATTTTGCAGCAATGATTAAAGGTGAATTAGACTATTGTCCTTTGGCAATTGTTGCGAAAGATGGCAGAAAGATTCCAGCAGAAACTAGAATTGCATTCGGAAAATGGGATGGGAAAGACTGCATTTTCGGTATAAGCAAAGATATGACACAACAAAAAGCAGCATTGGAAAAATTTGAGAAAATATTTTCTAATAATCCTATACCTATTGCAATTAGTTCAACGCTAGATCAAAAATTTCAAGATGTTAATCAAGCATTTCTTGATGTATTGGAATACAACAAAGAAGACATAATAGGTCACACTGCAAAAGAAATAAATCTATTTGTTGATTTGAACCAGCAAATTCAAATAGCAACAAAATTAAAAGAAAACGGAATGATTCGAAATGAAGAACTAATAGTAAGAAAAAAAAGTGGCGAGACACTAACAGGACTTTTTTCTGGAGATATAATTGAGAATCAGACAGGAGAAAAAGTTTTCTTAACATCTATGATAAATATCACAGAGATTAAAGAAATAAAACAAGGTCTTCAAGAGAAATCTACTTTATTGACCAATCTTCTGAGCTCTATTCCAGACATAATATTTTTCAAAGATTTGAATGGTGTTTATCTGGGATGCAATCCAGCATTTTTGAACTTTACAGGAAAAGATGAAAATGAAATAGTTGGTAAAACCGATTATGATATCTTTGATAAAGATGTTGCTGATACTTTCAGAGAACAGGATAAACTAATGCTGCAAAAAGGTGAATCTAGACACAATGAGGAATGGGTAACATATCCTGATGGCACCAGCATTTTATTGGATACATACAAAGCACCATTAAAAAATATCAACGGAGAAATAATTGGCTTGGTCGGAGTAAGCCGAGATATTACAGAAAGAAAGAAAAAAGAAGACGAAATGTCAACTCTTAACGATCTAATGCTTGGCCGTGAATTAAAAATGGTTGACTTGAAAGAAAAAATTGCTGAATTAGAAGAGCAAGTTAAGAAAGGGTAAGATTAGCCTTCTTTTCATTCTCCTCTACTCTATGTTTCACAATTTTTGTCACCAAATCATAGGGAATTGGCTTGTCATATGGAAATTGAATCGTGCCTTTGGATGTAACGAAGTCATTTAGTTCTTTTTTGAAAGGTTCAATTCCCGAAGGTGTTGGAAAAAATCCAATATGGTTTTTGAAGGCAGCAAAATGCACTAAATTACCATTGAGTTTGAAAGTCGGCATCTGATAAGCAATTGCTTCCTCCGCTTTTGGTGCTGCTTTATGAATCACACTTCGCATCTTTTTTAATAACTTTTGAATATTTTCTGGAAATAGTACGATATATTCATCAATTGTTGTAAATGTTTGTTTAGACTGCATAATTTAATCGTGTCCTCCATCAACTATTATCACACTTCCGTTAACATATCGCGCATCTTCACTTGCAAGAAATAATGCAACATTAGCAATTTCTTCAGGTTGCGCAAATCTATTCAGATATATTTTACTTGCTTCATCATTGACAAATTCTTGAGGTAAATCTTTGTTCATTTCTGTATCTACCCATCCAGGAGCAATGGCATTAACATTTACATATGGAAAAAGTGCTTTCGCAAAATTTTTGGTTAATGTAATAATTCCAGCTTTGGATGCGTCGTAATCCAGAGAATCAGGATTGAAGCAATTTATAGCATTTGTTGAAGATATATTTATAATTTTTCCAAACTTATTATCCATCATTGATTCAGACGCATACTTACTACACATATAACACCCCATCAGATTAGTATTTATCGTCCTCTGCCACTGCTCAATAGTCCGTTCAGAAATCGGCAGGTCAAATACTATTCCAGCATTATTTACTAAAACATCTATACGACCGAATTTTTCAATCCCTTTCGATACTAACATTTTCACAATATCTTCTTGCGAAATATCTGCCTCAATACTTATACATTCACCACCCATTTCATTTATTACACGGCTTACATCTTTTACGTTATTTTCAGCATCAGGTTCATAGTCAGAAACGTGGTAATCAAGAATTATTTTAGCTCCTTCTCGAGCAAACATTAGCGCAATAGCCCGACCAATACCTCGGCTAGCTCCTGTTATTAATACAACCCTATCTTGTAGTTTCATATGTGTTATTTAATTTTGAAAATTATAACATCATTTATTTTATACATTAATGAATTAAGATATTTTCAATAAAGTTATATATTGTTTAAAAAAATTACGCTCCTTTTTCCATAGGATAATACCAACTTGAAATTCCGCCTTGTAAGCCATAAACATTTTTGAAGCCTAGCTCTTGCATCACACGAAGGGCTTCCGAACTTCTACTCCCAGATTGACAATTCACATAATAATGTTTTTCTTTATCCAGTTTTTCTATTTTTGAAAGAAAAGAAGGTAAATAAATATCTATGTTTTTTGCACTTTTAATATGACCGAATTCAAATTCGAAAGAGGTTCGGACATCCAGAACTATTCCATTATTCCTTTCAATACCTTCTTTGAAGTCAACAAAACATATATGTGTAAAGTTATTTTCTGACATATTATTTATTAGATTTTAAATCTATTGCACTTTGCAAAACGTCATTATGAGGCTCCGCAAGAATCTTTTCTGATCCATCATCATAAGTTATAACAATTGTAGGTACGGTTTGATTTCCGCCATTCAATTCTTGTACTAATTCGACAAATTCAGGCTGCTTCTCGATATCTATCACTTCATAAGCAATATTATTTTTATCTAAATAAGCCTTACTTCTCAGACAATCAGGACACCAAGTTGTGGAAAAAATTTTGATTTTCATGTTTTTGATTATTAAAGATTATAAGATAGTAGATAGATAAGATATTATAATATGAAAAGTTTGAATTTATAACGAATAACTATCCCCAACACTTCCATCAGCTTTGAAATATTTAACGACAGCATTATCTGAGGTAATACTTACTTGCAAAAACCCTGACCCTCCTAGAATTTTCCCACTTTTATATAAATCTTTTCCCGCTGGATCTATATTATCTCCAGCATGACTTGGTTGAGGCAAGGTCTGATAAATAATTCCATCAATCTCCTGTTTAGCATAAAAATGATCATGCCCTTTAAACACAATATTTACATTATTATCTATTAACAATTGATGAATTGATTTTCCCCAGCCTGACCTATATTTATCAAAGCCATAAGATCCATCAATATTATTGCCTCCCCATTCAAAATATTTAGCAAATTCAATTCCTCCTCTACCTTGATTATCACCTCCGACTAATTGATGAATAAATACAAATTTATATTTTGCGGAACTTTTTTCGAGTGTATTTTTCAGCCAATCGTACTGTGTTTTTCCAAGTGTCCATTTCCAACCATCATCATTTGGCTTAGTTATAGTATATGTATAAGGATCCAGCATTAAAAATAGAGAATTATTTTTTTCAATTGAATAATAGTTTTTATCTTTGTTCTGATCTGGAAAATATTCTAGTCTGTAATTTTTAGTATTAAGAGTATCCCATCCAGTTTCTCCATCATGATTTCCCATTACCTGATATACAGGAAGACCACCAAGCAAATCATAATATCCTTTCATTAGGGTATATCTATTCCGAATGTTTGTTTCATTTTTATTATCTAATTTATCTACCATGAAAATATCTCCAAGATCGACTAGGAATTCGGAATTACTATTTTTAACATTATTCAAAGTTTGCTTATAGACATCTGAACTAGAATTTTCATCCATATGAGGATCTGCTTGTATAGCAAATACAAACTCTTCCGAATTAGTACTTGGTACTGAGGTATTTTTAGTTATTGGAGTAGAAGAAATTGACGAAATTTTACTCGATGTATTTATAACATTTTTATTCAGAAGCCAAAATATACTTATTACTAAAATACCAAGAATTAAAAAGATTACTACAAATATTGATTTTTTAAATTTATTTATTTTCATATATTTTGTTATTTTATGCCTTCTAAATTTACCGACGGGATTACCACGCTTACGGTTCGTAATGACAGATTTTTAATTTTTAATTTCATATGAATAACCTATACTATCATTTTTATTTTGACTATTCTCGTCTTTAGGAAGAAATGATCTTATATAATTGACTCTAACTCGATCTGGAGAAACAGTAATATTTAAAAAACCCGAATTAGGCAATTTAACGCCAGATAAATAAGCATCTTGATTAAATGCAGTATAGGTATCATCTGCAGGATTTGGCATTGACTGATAAACGACTCCATCAAGTTCTTGTTTTGCAAAAAGATGATCATGACCTTGAAAAAAAATTGTCACATGATTATCAGCCATTAATTGCTGAATTGGTTTATCCCATCCAGGTCTTTTTTTATCGAATTCATACACTCCTTGTGAATTATAGCCACCCCACTCATATAATTTAGCTTCTTCTATACCACCGCGTCCAGTGCCAAGAACATGATGAGTAAAAACAAATTTATATTTTGCTTTACTATTTTCCAGAGTCTGTTTGAACCATTTATATTGAGTATCACCAAGCGTATTGTTCCAAAGATCTCTTTGTTTTTTACCATCTGAGTATATTGAATTATCCACAGCAGTATCCGAATGCCAATAAGGATCTATTGTTATAAACAAAGCATCGCCCCACTCATATGAATAATAATCACGTAGATAGCCGATATTATCTACTTTTTCTGTATCGCCGCTGAAGAAATTACTTGGTGCAGGTAATGAAAAATAACTATTTCGAGCATTTGCAGATAAAACTGCCGAATTAGTGGCAGTTCCATCAAGTAAATACTTTGCGGCCTGTTCATGATTTCCATTTACAAGAAATAATGAGGAAGAGGACCCAACTAGCCCCAAATATTTTCTTTGAAGTAGATAAACTTCATCTACTGTCTGTTGAGTAGTTTGTTTCTTATCGATCAAACCTTCTATACTGAAATCATCACCGAGAGTGTAATAAAAGTCAGGTTGAGCTTTTGCAACATTTTGCATGGTAGTAAGGTATAAATCCGAGTTAAACATTTTTCCTGCTCTCTCGGGATGAGAATCCCCCTGTACTCCAAATGAGAAGGTAGATCCTGATGATCTTTGTGTATAAAAGAAGTGTTCTATTCCTGCAGTGTAATTTGATTCCGTTTCTTTTTTTGTATTAATGCGATAATAATACTTTGTATTTGGATTTAAATTACTTATGTCTATAATAATAGGTTCTCCTTGAACCGATGTCTTGGCATTGGTTTTTAAATTGTATGTTCCAGAAGTTATCGAATAATCAACTACCGCACTCATACCTTTCTCAGCTAAAATGTTTATAGCTATTGAATTTTTTGTTGGTGTACCAAGAATCGCATTTCCTGCAAGACTCGAATCTATTGTTGTAATTGAAAGATTACTTGCTTTTCCCTGAACTATATTTGAACTACTATCTTCTTTTGATTTAGAAATAAACCAAAAGCATATGACACCAATAATAGCTATTATTAACGAAATAGTTATATAAAATATTTTTCGATTCATATTAATTTTTTGCAGGTTGTGTTGTTTGTTGAACTTTATCATCCACTACTTTTTTACATGCTTTCTTTACATTATCATCAGAAGTTAATGAATCGCAACAGGTTTTATATTCTTTTTCATCTGAAATTTTTGATGTGCAAGCAGCATATAGACTACTATCTACTGTAATATTATCTTGTTTAGATTGTTTTGTAGAATCTGTTGGCTTGGTATTTTGCGGAGTAGTAGTATTGTTTATTTCAGACCTTTGGACACAATCACCGAAACAGACATGGTTTTTTCCATACAAGTCCCAAAAAGCACCTAATGATACTCCAACAAAAATTACCGCCAACACAATAATTATAATTTTTTCTTTTTTACTAATATTAGTCTTTTTTACTGGTTGATTTGAAACTGTATTGTTTAAATTTACGTCTATCATATTTATTTATTAATAATTAAAATCGAGTATGGTGAAAAATTATTTTCCAAATAGGAAATCAGTATTAATAATACTCGGCATATCAATTTTTTCAGAATATAAGTATATTTTATTATCCTCCATCACATATTTATCCAAATCTCTTATTTGCATTAATTTCGTTTTTTGGTCGGAGGTTAGAGCTTTTCCGACTTGAGAAAATGCAGTAATATAATAATATGAAATTTCTCCATCCAATGCACCATATTCTCGACCCAATGCTATAACTTTTACCGTATCTATAGTTCCACCTGACAAAGCTTTTCTTAATTCTGTAGCAATTGCCCTTCGCTTTTCTACAATTCCTGTAATTGCATTTTTTTGGGTAGTAACGACATTTGTAATAATCGGTTTCTGAGTAGCACTAAGAACATCTAAAAATGATTGCCCCTTATCTCCAGTTATTGATTCATCAATTGTATATCCAGCATTTCCAATAGCTGGTGCGTCCTTGATATAAAATCCGCCGAAGTAATCACCTTGTCGTTCTGGACAAAAATAGGTATCTGCTTCAACATCGCCTGAATACCATGCAAACATTTCACTTGCATAAGTCATCATCAAGACATCTTCGTCATGCGTCATACTGGATTTATCTAACTGATCAGGAAGTGCAGTCCAACCAGCAAAACCAACGCTTTTCATATTATCTAAATAAGCTTTTTGTTTTGTATCAAGAGAATTTAGAATAGTACTAAACAATTGAGCTCTTTGAATACTAATATTCGCATCTACTTCATATAAGTCTGAAGAATAATTCATTACGGCAGTTTTACTCAATCCAGTGGTACCTGATGGAATAGTTCCTGTATATTGTCTTCGAAATGCAACCATTAAAGGGAATCTTTTGTATGCATATTCATTCACTGTCGTGGCTTGAGTTTTGGCAAGAGCCAACATTTTTGCTTTTTGATCTGAATTTAATGTGAACAAGACATTATTAGCAGCATTAGTAACAAAATCTGTACTATGCCCCTTACCAGATTGAGTTACATCACGCAAATACTGAAAACCAAAAAAATCAGCAACTTTTCCTGGTGGAAGAAAAGAGTCTGTACCTATGTTTCCTGTAATAAAGCCTAAACCGTCAAAGGCGAGTGTACTAAGTTGAGCCTGATCAGAAACAGCTTGTTCAATACTATATCCACTGCCACCATCTTTGGGTGTATTAGTTGCCTTAGTTTGTGGATCATTATCAACTGAAGTAGTTTGTGTCGTATTCAGGTTATTAGTATTATTATTTTTAGCAGAATTGTCAGTGACTTTAAAAATCAGCCATATTCCGCAAGTAATTAAGATACCAACAGTCAGTAAAGTAGGAATAAATACAATAGGTTTTTTAAGAGTAGAAAGAGATATTTTTATATATTCTGAATTATCAGATTGAACAGAGATATTTGTATTTTCTATTTTTTCCATAAAATTTTATTAATAATAAATATACAATAGTATTTTGTTGTTGAAACATTTGTGAAGTAAAAAGTTATGCAATTTCTTATAAAAAACGTATAAATAAAATCAACTTATTATATTTAATGAATTCATAGCGATATCCTTTATAACTTTATTGAAAAGACTGTTTCACCCTTTTCACTTTTAACATATATATCTCCACCATGCTCTTCAATTATTTTCTTCGTAATAGAAAGTCCTAAGCCAAAACCTCCTGTGTCTCTGTCTCGCGACTTATCTACTCGATAAAATCTATCAAAAATATTATTCATTTCGTCTTTTGGAATTCCCCTACCATTATCTTTTATCTCAATAATTGTTTTTTTCCCACTCAAATAAACATTAACTATAACTTCAGGAGACAGACTATCTTTTGAATATTTAATTGCATTATCTATAATATTTTGAATAGCTCGAATAAATTCCATTTTATTAATTAATATTGGAATATTTTTTTCTTTACAAATAAATTTTAAAGTAACATTATTTCTATCTGAAATTTCAGTCATTGTTCCGATACATTCTGACAAAATAGCTACGATATTTTCTATTTTTCTATTTTTGCTCTGAGGACGTGATAAAGTAAGTAGATCATTCGCTAATTCAGTAACATAATCCAATTCGAGTAAGGCGTCTTTCATTGATAAACGAAGTTCATTTTTACTAGCATTTTCATCATCTAGAACAGTTTCAATATTCGTTCTGACAATAGTAAGAGGTGTTCGCAGTTCATGTGATGCATCCTGAACAAATCGGGATTGTTGATAAAAAGAACTTTGAAGACGTAGGGACATTTCATTAAAACTATTAATAGTTTTTCCAATTTCATTTGCAGAAAATTTTTCTATTTGTGAACCGAGATTATCTGTTTTTAATTTATCTATTTGCAAATTTAGTTCGTTTAATGGTTTTAAAAAGATACCAGCAATATAATAACCAATAATAAAGCTAGTTATAGCTAAAAAAGGAAGACTTATCAAACTTTTACTTTGAATTGATTCCAAATCATCCGAATAAGTTGCTCTAATATCTTTTTGCTTTTCGTTATTTTGTCTCTGCGGTTGAGGCTGATTAATGACAGGAACCTGATCTAGAGATCTAGTTGAAAGATAATTATTTATTGTAATGTTAAATAAGAGAATAATTATTCCCGAAAAAGCAAACAGTATTATAGAAAAAAGAATAGCTAATTTAAATTTTATAGTTTTGAAAAAGTTAATCTTTATTGATTGCATAACCACTTCCTTTTATTGTATTGATAATTTGTTTTTTCGGATCAATTTTATGCCTAAGTGTCTTAATATTTGTTCGAACAGTCTGTGTAAAGCAGTCTATCTCTCGATCCCAGATATGTTCCAATAATTCCTCTTGACTAATAGTTCTTTCTCTATTTCTGAGTAAATATTCTAGGATTCCATATTCCTTTGCATTTAATTTTAATTCTACGTTTTGTTTATATACTTTCTTTAATTTTGTATCCACAGAAATATTGCTAACAGTAAGTATATCTGATTTATTTGAGTAATTTCTTTTTATCAAGGAATTTATACGGAAAAGAAGTTCTTTGAAATGAAAGGGTTTACGAAGATAATCATCGGCACCGTTTTCAAAGCCCTCAAGAACATCTTCCTGCTCGGTCCTAGCCGTAAGAATTAGGATTGGAGTAAAATTTTTTTCTTCCCTAAGTTTATTTAGCACATCCATACCGTCCATTACCGGAAGATTTAGATCAAGAATTATACAGTCGTAATCGTTTATTCTGGCTTTTTCATAGCCATCTTCACCATCCAAGGCGTAATCAATGGCGTATTTATAACGCTCTAATGCCTTTTTCAAAGGCAATACTATTTTTTTCTCATCCTCAATTATTAACAGTCGCATAATTTTATCCCTTTCTTAATTATATGAGATTTTTTGTAAAATAACTTTATATAACAATAAGGAGTGTATGCTGTGCTAGATGAAATTAATGTGAAGTAAGTGAATTTATGATTGACTTCTTGTTTACCAAACTAAGTCTTATTGAAATGTTTTGAGTATATCCAATGTAGAAAGAGTAATCTTTCTCACTTTGTAGGACGTATGTGTAGTATTTCATAATATAATTATGAGTTTAACTTTACCCCTCCGAGTAAATTCCGCTTTGCTGAATACACTCGGAGAGGGCGAGATTCGAACTCGCGATCCTTTTACAGATACAGTCTTTCCAGGACTGCGCACTAGACCAACTATGCGACCTCTCCATTATTTAGAAAGAAGAATCTTTGGCACTAAGCCAAAAATCTCCCCTATCCATTTTTAAACTTTTCCAACGATCGCCCTTCGACAAGTCTGGTATAAGACTTAGTAAAGGTGACATATAAAAAAGGACTTTTAGCCAACTCTGGAATTATAGATGAGTAGGGTAAATTTGGCAATTTTTTTAAGACTCCATAGCTTTGTTTACCTATACTGTAATATCGCTAAGCGGGATGTGGCATTACGTTCACTAATAAGAAAAACACAAATTTGAAAACATGATTAATAAACAATAAAATGGAAATGAAATCCGCACATAATCGTTATATATTAGAATGATTAATATATAAGCCCTAAATCTGACAATTTAACGAAAAACTTAATCCAAAATATTATCTGAATATAAAAATAAAATAATGGAAAATATAGATAAACAAATAGTGGAAAAAGAGCTCAAGACATTGAATGAGAAACGAAGTTTTATTGCAAAATTTATGAGTAATAAATTATACCCTTCAATTGCTGTAACGGTAATTTTCACAATAATCGCAGCAGTAACAGCTGTAATTTTATTTACAAATAAAAAAGAGGATATTAAGGTCATCGACACACCTATCGTATCTTTGTCCACGCCAGAATATGGCACCATACAAGATATTTATGATAATACAAATACGGAAGCTTCTTGGTCGAAACCAACAGATACACAATTTCAATGGAAAACAAAATGCGGAACAAGCGAAGAAAAGGTAATAACTGTGCTAGGAACAATGGTAAATATTACCATTGCAAAAAGTGATAGAAGTGCTGACATTATTACTAAACTAGATTCGTTTTTTAACAATGATATTTTCTGGACATTAGACACATGTTCCACACAAGGAACGACAGGTCAAAAAGGTTTCATAAATACAATTGACGGGAACAGAGTTATTACAAAAATTGAGAACCAAACTAATAGTACTATTTACAGTATATTTTTGGAAAAAAATACGCGAAAAAATATAGAGACTACTATTCAAAAAACATCAATTGTGGAGACAACGACTTACAAGATTACAGTACCAGATGGTTGGAAAATAATTAGTAAAAATAATGAAGGAATCACACTCGAAAAAGATAATCACATATTAACAGTAGACACAGACACTATCTATACTGGTGGAGGATTAGGCTTCATGCTTAATGGTATTTGCGGCGGTGATATTTCTGAGATAAACAAATTGAACGATAAATTACAATCTGAGACTGAATATATTTCTGACAGATCAATATGTCCAGGCGAAGTAGTAAAAAATAATCAGGAAAAAAATTTTTGGGTTGGCACTATTTTCGAAAATATTGATTCATCTAATAAAAATTTAAATACTTATGGTCCTGGCATAGCAAGGTGGAAGTATTTTGACTTAGCACAACCTACAAAGACAGCAACTAGGAAATTTTCGATAATTTATTCTGGGATAAAAGATGATGGAACATATTTCACGAAAGAAGATCCAAATCATATAAAACTTCTAGACGAAATGAATAATATAGTGAAGACAGTAGAATTCAAGAAAGATGGTACTGAGACACAAATTGATTATGGCAACCTTGAGGCAATTTATAATAACAGTAAAAATAAATTTATAGTATCAGAACCGGTAAAAGCATCATTTGATTATAAAACAAGTTGTAATACTGGAGATAATCAAGAGGAAACGAGTTCAAATTTCAACGGATATAAAATGACTTTTTCTAATACATTTAATTCTGTTGATGATGCAGACAATTCAATAAGCGATTTTATTAAGACTTTTGGTCTTGATTATTGGAGAGAAAATGAATGTTATAAATTAGCTGTACCTAGTACAACCAGAGGTTTCAAATACTACAACAATGACTCAAGGGTAAAAATACATTTTACAGGTGGATATTTACAGCAAAAGAAAGAAGTTGAAATAACGGTATATTATCAATCAAATAAAGACTTACCTGATGTATATGCTGGTTGGAAGACTTATTCAAATAATGAATTTCTTATTAATTTCAAATATCCTAACAACTATACATTAAACGAAAGTGTAGAACTAAGTTCTCAAAGTCCAACGGGGAAAATGTTACACATCAGTTTAGAAAAAGGAGATTACTTAATTAATATTGCATTAAATGAGCTATATACAGGCGGAGGATCATATGTAAATTTATTTGGGCTATGCAATCCAGATATACAAATGTCTAATTATGTAACTAATAAATTGAATAGAATAGATGCATATTTCAATTTGGATATTAAGAATTGCGGAAATATAGATAAGAAAGCATTATTTAACAAAGATCAAACAAGTTCAGCATGGATTGGTTCTGAATATTATTTATTAGGAACAAATAGCCAAGCACCAAATGGTTTTTCGAGAATGCTATTTACAGATTCACTAGTGGAAAAAATTGAAACGAAAGGTAAAGATATTTCAAGAATTAAAATTAGTATAAAGAAAAAAGGCTGGAACTTATCAAATCCGCCCCTACTTCCAATAGATGGTAATAAAGATCTACTTACACTTTTCAGTACCGCAGATAAAATTGTGAAGACACTAGATGTGAAATAATAGCTCTGCTTAAAATCTCTCCCTCCCGAGTAGAGACCTACTTTCCAAACCTCTCCTTCGAAAAGAGAGGTGCTGAGCTCGTATTATTCTCCCCTTTTAAACGTGATAACTCAAATCCCAATTCTCTCCTTTTAAAAAAGGAGAGATGTCCGTTAGGACAGAGAGGTTAGATTTTTCGCAGGAATAACAGAAGGGGCTTACGTTTTTCAGTCCCCTCTGGGAAGAGGGGTGCCGAAGGCGGGGTGTTTTCATTTTCCCAATTCTCCCCTTTTATAAAAGGGGAGATGTCCGTTAGGACAGAGAGGTTATTGAAT
>JBAXGO010000009.1:0-30716 GCA_037139335.1 bacterium | reverse complement strand
ATTCTTCCTCCTTTTCCTTAATTCTAAGGTGTTCGGATTAGGAATAGAACTCATGTGATAGTAATACTATATTGAAGAAAAGTATACTCTTTGATCTAGTTATGAAAGAACAAGTATATGTTTTCACATCATTTTCATACTATAATGCTAGCATAACTTTCGAAATTAAATATTTGTGATAATAAAATAATGACTCCAAACGAAGCAATTGAACAACCATTAAATATTGTAAACAACCAATCCGCACCAATCGATCAACCTATAATTCAACCACAAGCAAAAATTGTTAATCATAAACCAAGGAAGAAAAAAAAACTTGCAATTTTTTCTACATTTGTAATTTTATTATTAATATCATCTCTATTAATAACATTTTTTTGGTTAAATGGTGGATGGAAGAATCTAATTTGTAAATTTTCTACACAAGATTCTTTCTTTTATGAAAAAGTAAATTGTTCAACAACAGCATCAACAAATACAAATTTAGACCAAGGAAAGACTGTTCCTACAATTGATAAGTCGAAATTTGGTTCGCAGGAAGAATTAATAACAACAATTGTAAATAATTCGTTAAAATCAGTAGTAACTGTAGCAGCATCAACTGCTTTGGATCCTACAGATTTCGAAAATGGAATCCAATCATCTGGAAATCAAAATATTGGTAGTGGTTTCATAGTTAGAGAAGATGGAATTATTATTACAAATTCTCATGTAGTAGGTGATACAACGCTTGATTATTCAATAATAATGAATGGAGAAAAAAATCCAATACCTGCAAAAAATATTTATAGAGATACATCAAGCGATATAGCAATTATTGTTATAGATAAAAAAGCTTTACCAGCATTAAAATTGGGAGATTCTGATAGTATAAAAATTGGAAGCACTACAATTGCAATTGGTTCACCTCTTGGAGATCTAACCGGTTCAGTAACATCAGGAATAGTAAGTGGCTTGAATAGAGACGTAACTGCTGGTTCTAGCTCAGGTAGTAGCCAAGAAAGAATTCAAGGAGTAATACAAACAGATGCTGCCGTCAATCCTGGGAATTCTGGAGGACCTTTATTAAATTCTAACGGTGAGGTAATTGGAATAAATTTTGCAACAACTCAAGGCGCAGAAAATATTTCATTTGCAATTCCTATAAATAGAGTAAAAACAAAATTAGAAGAATTTAACAAGAATGGAAGATTGTTACAGCCATATATTGGTATAGCATTTACACAAAGAACGTATTATTTGAAAGATGGAGTAATGACAGGAGCATTAATTAGTCAAGTTCAAACAGGTAGCCCTGCTGATAAAGCTGGATTGAAAAAAGGAGATTTAGTATTGAAGATTAATGACAAATCAATGGAAACAGAATCATTACAAAATATAATACAAACAAGCAAAGTTGGTGACGAATTATCACTAAATGTATGGAGAAGCGGTACGAAATTGGATTTGAAAGTTGTAGTTGGGGATAAAAGCGGGAATTAATAATATCCCGTATACCACTCAATAAATTTTCTTAATCCTTCGTCCAAATTTGTAGTAGGTTTGTATCCCAACATATTCTCTGCCTTCTCGACATCAGCATATGTTTCGAGTACATCGCCTTTCTGCATTGGCAAATATACTTTGACAGCTTCTATTCCAATATATTTTTCTAATAGTTCTATCATATAACCCAGATTTTCTGGTTTATTATTTCCCAAGTTAAAAATTTCACAATCATAATCACAATCAATAGCTTTTACAACACCATTTGCAATATCATCAACATATGTGAAATCTCTCTTCATATCTCCATTATTGTAAACTTCTATCTGCTGACCGGATAATATTTTTTGTGTGAATTTATAATAAGCCATATCTGGTCTTCCCATCGGCCCATAAACTGTAAAAAATCTCAAGCCTATAGTTTTTAGCTTAAATGTCTGATTATATGAATATGCAATAAGTTCATTTGCAGCCTTGGTAGCGGCATAAAGAGAAACAGGATGATTTACAGTATCGCTTTCTGAATATGGATACTTCGTATTATTACCATAAACACTGCTAGAGGATGCGTATATGAAATTTTTTATATTAAATTCGTGAGTGAGATTAATAATATTGATAAATCCTTCTAAATTTGATTTTCCATAAATATATGGATTCTCAAGTGAAAATCTAACTCCAGCCTGTGCAGCTAAATTACAGACACGATCTATAGAATTTTCTTCAAAAACTTCGCGCAGTGAATCCAAATCTGAAATATCTATTTTATATAATTTATAATTTGAATATTTTTCTAAAATAGCATTTCGAGTTTCTTTGAGCGTAACATCATAATATGGATAAAAATTATCAACACCTATGACATTATTCCCTCTTTCTAATAGTATTTTTGATACATAAAAACCAATAAAACCAGCAGAACCTGTTACTAAAATATTCATAAAGCAAAATAATTACTTCTGATTATAATAATTTTTCATATTTTTTGAAATATCATAGTTTAATTGACAATTTTTTAATTTTAATTTAATTTATAATGTCTAATTGTGTTAAATTATTTAACAATATCTAAAATTGATTTAGCATGAAACATATTTTTAAAAAATTCATTGTACTACCTATTATATTATCTGCAGTCATGATATCAGCTTCTGCATTTGTAAATATGATAAAGTCTACAATCGGGCACAAGAGTAATGTTTCAAAATCGGATGAACAATCAAATAATATATTAGATTCAATTCTTTCCAGTTTTAACGATGAAGTATTTGCCGAAGCAGACCAATATGGAGGTGGTTGTGCAACTGTTTCAAGATATCCATGGGGTGGAGATATTTGTGGACCGAATTGGGATCCACAGTGGATTTGGGGAAGAGTCGGAGGAGGAAGTTATACGGCAAGAAATGTGTGTATGACTGAAGGTGATGTTATTTCAGAAAATGCATATACATATGGGATATCCCCTGTTTCTAGTGGTGTATATTATAATTCAAACTACGTGTCTCTTAGTTCTGAAAGTCCAACTTATCCTTTTTTCAATTATCAAGTAACAGCTAAATATATTACACGAGCACAACAAGAAGAACTGGCCATTAATACAAGTGGTGTTGGAGACCCCCTCGTAAAGACTCAATATTTTATTCCGTGGCATAATCAATATGGAGAATCAATAAATGCAGAATTCAACACATTTCTAAATGTAAAACTTGAGCATCCTAATCAACCACCAATTCAAGATTATACATCTTCGACAACAACATCAGACGCACTACAGGATATTAATGTTTCCGTAGTTTATGATGATGAAGAACAGTCGCCAATGAATATAACTTTTTATTTGTATAATGAAGATATGACGACGGTGTTACAGTCGTATACGTATAATAATTTATCATCATTCAATACCAGCGGTGCCTTACCTCAATTAACTCAAGGTCATACTTTTTCTGGATTAACACAAGGTAGATATAGATGGAAAACAGTTGCGACAGAATCAAATGTATCAAGTCTTTGTGTTGGAACGACTGAAGAAAAATGGGATAATCAATGGACTACAACTTCTACAATTTCAACTCTTGAAGTAGCGACACCATCTAATCCTGAAACAATGACTCCTTCTCCAACGGTTGGACCAACAAATGTTTTTACAGACCAAGGTACGCCGTTCCCTACTATGACATTGGCACCAGATACTTGTTATATACATCAGCTAAATTCGCCGCTCAGAACAATGATTTATGATGGAACTAACATCATTAAGAATGTGACAACATATGAGTGTGAACCACAAAATCCTGATGGATGTAATACTTTATATCCACTCCTAACAACAGAATTTAATGGTACAACAAACACATGCGATCCAATAACGTGTACTTTCAATAGTAAGACTTACAATATAGATAATATAAACATTGGAAAAAATTTTGAAGATGGTAGCTGTGCGCCGTTACGACCTCAAGGTTGTGATTTATTTTACCCCAGAGGTACGGTTATATATAGTGGTGGCTCATGTATACCAAATCCATCACCAACAGCCGCATGTTCCAATACTACTGGAAGTAATTATGTACAAAATTATAACTTTGAAAATGGATTAACATCTTGGTCTATAAGTGACGAATTGAATGCTCCAACAATCAGCAGTGCTAAAACATTTGACGGCGATAAGTCCTTATTACTTGGTGACTTAGGATCTTTATCAGGTAATGGACCTAATGGATATAGTTCTGTATATCAAACAGTTGCAGTACCTTCAGGGAATTCAAAACTATCGTTTAATTACTGGCCTTATTCAGAAGACAGTATTAACAATGATTGGCAAGAAGTTTATATTTCAGATATCAATGGTAAAATTTTACAAATATTGATGCATGCAAATGAAAATGATCAGACTTGGAAGTCATCTAGTTTTGATTTAAGTGCATATGCGGGACAAACTATTAGAGTTAATTTTGCTGTATATCAAGATAGTTCACTCTCTACAGGTATGTATGTAGATAATGTACATATTGAAGGATGTGAAGTAATAGTACCTACAAATACACCAATACCATCAATGTGCCAAAACCCAGGGTCAGACCAATTCCAGAACGGAGGTTTCGAAACAGGTGATTTTACAAACTATTCAACTGGTAACACAGGAACAGCATCAGCACCTATGGTATCTTCATCACAAGTTGCATCTGGTACATATTCTGCATTATTAGGAAATATGATAAATGAATTTATGGGAGATAGTTATATTTACCAAGAAATAGCAGTTCCAGCCAATGGTGCATACTTATCCTATAGCTATTGGCCAACGACATTTGGTTATTCGATAACCCAAAATTGGCAAGATGTAATTATTACTGATACAAATGACCAAGTTTTAGCAACTGTTATGCACGTTCTAGAAAGTGATCAAACATGGAAAAATGTTGTAAATTATAATTTATCAACATGGGCAGGTCAGACAATACGAATTAAATTCTTAGTCCATCAATATGGTTCAGGTTGGTCAAATACTGCGATGTATGTAGATAACATTATCGTTGAAGGGTGTCCGTCTGGTTCTCCAGCAAATACACCAAGCCCAGCTAATACATCATCACCAACATCAACACTGGATCCTCTTCAGCCTGATACGGTTTACATGAATTCACACGGATTTAACTATAGTGCACCAAAACAAGTAGTTTATGCTCATAGACCTAGATTTATTGGCACAGATCCTAATGTTTCATATGTAATTGTTCACTCGGAACCAATTACCGTTCCAGTAACTACAGATGGTAGTGGCAACTGGTCTTTCGTAATTGATACGCCATTAGCTCAAGGCGATCATACAGTGACAACTTATGATGTGAATAATAATCCGCTTGGAGCAAATAATTTTACAGTAAAATCAACAATTTCATTATTAGTTGTAAATATGTCAAATACGAATACATCATCAACAAATGTAAACGCAACGTTAACATGGACAAGTGCTCATGAATATTTACCTGGTGATACATTAACCATTGTTATTCCATCAGAGGCTACAGCTGGAACAAATTATTTTGGACAAAGTTCAACTTATACTACTGGGGATATTACAATTCCTACAGGATTCAGTTTAACGTCTTCAACTATAGGCTCGTTTACATTAACGGCTACAGGAACAACACCAGAAGCTACAGATATATCAATTATATTGGGTGGAGGAAAGTTAACTAACCCAACTAATTCTGGAAATTATGCATTTTCGTTTTATTCAACACAAGTTATGAGCGTAACAGCAGATACATCTGCTGGAATAGCATACATAGGTGATACGAATAAAGCGCATATTACGACAAGAGTTATTCCAACATTATCATTCAATATAACCGACGTAAACGACAATCCTCAAGGTTCATTTCCAGTAGTATGTGACTTTGGAACATTAGATACAAGATATATAAATACATGTAAATATAGATTAAAAGTATCAACTAATTCTGAGAATGGTTTCTCTGTATCCTATACATCATCTTCAGGCGGTTTAACAAATGGAACGTATATTTTTGCTCCAGCACCATCATCTGTAACACAATTAACAGCTGGTCAAGAATACACAGGTGCAAATATACAACCAGGTAGTGTAACTGGTGCCAACCAAGGTACAGATTCAGCAACAAGCACAATTTCTTGTAACTCAAACTGTGATACTAGTGGTGCAAGTTTTGATTCAACCACACCAACAGCAGTTTACGAATCAACAACAGGAAATGCACCATCAAATGTTGATACAACAAATACTGCATTAGTGACTCATGTAGCATCACCAAGCTCAACTACCCCTGCAGGAACTTATAAACAAACAATTATTTATAATATTGTAGGTAGATTTTAATCATCTTATTCTCCCCTTTTATAAGTGATAGCTCTAATTATTTGTAAATATTTATTTGAAACTATTTAATACGTAATTAGCCCTTCGACAGATGTCACACTTGCAGGAAAGAGGGGTTATTTCTGGGTTTGCCCCCTTTGATCCTCTCCTCGGAAAGGAGGAAAATTTCTTCACGGTAACTTTATTATTAATAAAATATAATAAACATATATTGTTGTTTATGAATAAGTCAAAATTTTTACAAAAAGAACACGAAAGAAGAATTTGTAATCTTTTGTTAAATTTGGAAAAAATTAAAAATATTTTTCAGAGATATGGAAATGATAAAGGAGAACCAGATATTTTGTATTCTATAAATGGCAAGTTGATAGGAATAGAAGTTACTACTATTTACTATAATAATGAATATGCAAAATTTGAATGGATGACAGCATTAGGAAAAGAAATAACATTATTTAATGTTAATAATATTAATTTTAATATTAATTATGAAAACGAAGTCTATACGAGACTTAGACAAAATATCAAGTCGAAATGTTCGAAAAAATATATTGGAATTGATGAAAGTTGGCTTTGTTTGGAAGAAAGAGGGCCATTAACTTATTATAGAATTCTTCAACACTGTATAAATCAAATAATAATTCCTAGAAATAATAATTTTACAAAAATTTTTATTATCACTTTAGGATCATCTATGTTCAAAAAAAATTATGAGGCATTTAGAATTTTTTAAGTATTGACTTTAAAACTATTTCGGTACAAAATTCGGTGGATATCCATTTGATTCTAGAGAATGGCAGCTGATTTTTATTCACAGCTATCACGCCGTGGAGACATAACTAAATCAAAACAAACTGCGGATACGATTAAGTATATTTTAAGCATATATCCATGGTGGCCAAAAAATATGGATTATAAAGTTTTTCTTCAAGGTTCATATAAAAATAATACAAATATTGGTAGTAGCGATGTAGATGTAGTTATTGCATTTGATATAGAAAAATCTTGTTATAAAAAATACGACTTATATTTATGGAATAATCTTAGGAAACGCACAATAAATGCTTTATGGCATTATTTTGGAGGAAACAAAGTTATCGAAGGAAATAAATCATTAAAAATCTTAGATTATTGCCAAGTTATAGATATTGATGTTGTAGTTAGTTTTATTTTTTGATACGAAGGTTTTGAAGGAATTAGATTTTGGACATTTGAAGATCAACGAGAAATAATTACTTTTTCAAAAGAGCATTGGATAAACGGAGTTATAAAACAAAATAAGACTATAAAACTTTATAAACCATCGGTAAGAGTGATGAAAAATATTAAAAATAAAATGATAGAAAATAATATTATTTCTAAAGATATTGTTTCATCTTTTTTTATGGAATGCTTAATATTTAATGTGCCTGATGAATACTTTTGTTTGAATACAAAACGAAACTGCTTAAACATTATTAAATATTTATCTAATACTGATTTAAGCAATTTCGTAAAACAAGATGGGCATTATAAATTATTCGGATCATCCTCTGAACAATGGTCTATTGATAAAGCAAATGAATTAATAAAAAAGCTAAATATTTATATTTATTCTGGAATAGATACGATATCTGCACCAATTCCCTGAAGCTTCTCAATGAAATATTCATATCCCCTATTTATGATATCTATGTTATTCAAAACAGTTTCTCCTTCCGCAATAAATGCAGCTATGACGTAAGAGAAACCAGCTCTTAAATCTGGAATATCTATTGTGGCTCCTTTCAAAGGAGTTGGCCCCATAATTGCTGCGCTATGATTATTATTTCTTTGTCCAAATCTACAAGTTTTGCCTCCCAAACATTCCTTATATACTTGTATTTTAGCTCCCATACTATTCAAAGCCTGAGTATAGCCAAATCTATCTTCATAAACTGTTTCATGAACTATAGACATACCTTCAGCCTGAGTCAGCATAATGACAAAAGGTTGCTGCCAATCTGTCATAAATCCAGGATGTACATCAGTTTCTAATACAGTTGCTTTGAAACTATCACTTCTCCAAAATTCTATACCATTCTCTTTAACTGCAAATTCACCACCCGCCTGTCTAAATTTATTTAAAAAAGTAACTAAATCTATTTGTCTCGCATTTCTAACAAAAATTCTTCCATTTGTTGCTGCAGCAGCACATGCCCAAGACGCAGCTTCTGTTCTATCTGGTAAAGCCACGTGAAAATATCCATTTAATGTTTTCACACCATGAATAGTAATTACCCTATCAGTATCGACCATTATGTAAGCACCCATTTTTTGCAAAACAAGGATCAAATCCATAATTTCTGGTTCTATAGCTGCATTAGATAATTCAGTAACTCCTTCGGCAAGAACTGCTGCAAGCAAAACCTGCTCCGTAGCCCCTACACTTGGATAATCAAGTCGAATCTTGGCACCTTTCAATCCACAAGGACATGTTAATTTTAATCCTTCATCAATATGTTCTAATACAGCTCCCATTTTTTCTAATGCCATTATGTGAAAATCAATAGGTCTCTGCCCTATCGAACACCCACCTGGTCTAGGAAGAAAAGTTTCACCAAATCTAGCCAACATAGGACCAGCAGTGAGAGTTGGAATTCTACTAATACCACTAAATCTTTTTACCGCTTCCATAGATAAGGGATGAATATTCTGAGGATCAATTTCGACCACACCAGCTTCAGGATTATAATTAACAGTTGCCCCCATTTCAGAAATCATATCCTTCATTATTTCAATGTCTCGCACACGAGCTACATTTTCCAAAACACATTTCTCTGATGTTAATAATGATGCTACCATTTCTTTGGAAATTGCATTCTTAGCACCTCTAATTATTATTTCTCCATTTAACGGTTTGCCACCTCTCAATGTCATAGATTTTATTTGCTTATCCATATTTTAAAAAGAAAAAATAAATGGTAATTAATTGTACCACTTTATATATCGATATACATGTCAGATATAGTTTAGATTAAGTGCACTTGTTCCAACTATAGGTATTTTCGCCTAAAGCAAAATTTCATAAAATTTTAGTTAAATAAAATTTACAGAGATAATAAAAAGATATTCAGTGATATAATAATCACAAGAATTTATTTAATATTAAATAATATGGAAGTTGTAATAATAATTATATTAGTAATATTTGCGATAACAGTTTTTTCTGGTATTAGAATAGTTCAGCAACAAACGGCACAAATAGTTGAAACCTTTGGTAAATTTACAAAAATTATGTCGCCAGGTTTAAATTTTATAATTCCATTTGTTCAAAATATTAGAACTACGGTTTATTTATTTGGACAAAATTTAGATTTTTCAATTGTAGCTATCACAGCAGATAAAGTAACCATAACCCTTGATACAACTCTTGTTTATCATATCAAGCCAGAAATGGTTGCCGCATCATATTACTCTCTTGCAGACCCAATTTCTGTTATGAAGACAACTGTGGAAAATAGCATCAGAAGTTATGTCGCCAATCAAACTCATGAGGAAATATTGCAAAAAAGAGATGAATTAACACAGTACTTAATCGAACATTTAAAAATTAAATTTGAGACTTGGGGACGAGAAATAGATGCATTTCAGGTTAAAGATGTCGTATTGCCTACTGAAATAACTAGTGCTATGAGCAAGGTTATCGCATCAAAAAGATTGCAGGAGGCTGCTAATTATGAAGCAGAAGCAAATAAAATTTTGAAGGTGAAAGCCGCAGAAGCCGATCGAGAATCCAGAAAATTATCTGGACTTGGTGTAGCAGAAGAACGAGAAGCTATTATCAATGGTTTGAAATTAAGTATAGAAAATATGAAACAAGCGACTGGCGGAGAAACACAAAGCGTAATGAATGTTGTCATGATGACCCAGTATATGGATATGTTGAAAGCTGTAGGTACAACTACAAATGCAAAAGTTGTATTTCTAAATTCCAATCCTGGAAGTATGGACGATATAGTGAAACAAATGTACGGCATGATGAAAGAATAATCTCTTCTGTAAATAAAGCTATTTTTCAAAACCTCTAATCATAATTAGGGGTTTTATTTTTAAATAATTATTTGTTTTTCTTAGTCATTACTTTATAATTAGCCCGTTAGCTCTTTATATTATTGGAAAATTTTGACAGGGTGTAGCTCAGTTGGCTAGAGCGCGACGTTCGGGACGTCGAGGCCGTTGGTTCGAGTCCAATCACCCTGATTTAAATATAAACTTTTCATAATGACATATAATATATATGATTAAAAAAGTTTGAAAAATGGAATATGATGCATAGACTTCACTTCGAAAAATCCTATAATCTTTTACAATAACATAACAAGAATTCTAATCAATTCACGTCATTAAATTCGCCTTATATTTCAATTTATTATTAATAAGGATATTGTAAAACTTGTGCGTGGAAAAAAAAGCTGTTCTTAAAATCTGGTATAGGAAGACGTTTCCTTAATATTATGAAAAACGACTCAATTTTTCAGTGTTATAAATCAACTAAATTGAATTGTCATTTTTTTATCCATTGCTGATGCTAATAATACAAGCTTTTCAATTGTAACATTTCTCTTTCCTGATTCTATCTTAGAAATAGCAGACCTTGGTATTCCAGACTTCTTAGATAATTCTTCTTGTGTCATGCCCATTTTCTCTCTCATCTCTTTGAGTGTTTGTACAGCTGAATAATATTTGGATTTATTTTCAATGTTTTTTAGCTCTTCTTTTGTATAATTTTGTTTTTTTATAAACTCATCTAAACTTATTGAGTTTGTTTTTATTGCTTTCATTTTCATATATTTATAGGTAACTTTTTAATCTATTTACAGCAGTATCCAAATCATTTTGTGGTGTTTTTTGGCTCTTTTTCATCATAATATGAAGTACTATTATTAGATCTTTATCAAAATATGCGTAAAAAACTCTCCACTGACCATTTAACCTAAGCCTCATTTCATAAAGGTTTTTGAATCCTGACATCTTCTTTGCATATGGAATTTCTAATCTTCCAGTTTCTTCTAACGCTTTAAATAATCCCAAAAATTCAAATTGTACGTTTTTTGGTAATTTGTCAAAATCTTTATCCGCTCTAAAATCCACCCTAACTAATTTTTTCATTACAATCTACCATAGCCTTACTAAATGTATCATATATAACACATTTCATCAAGACACGATCTTTTATTACAGCTATTCGAAAAGAAATAAACTTCTACTTCGTATATGTAACATTACTCCCTCCATCATTTACACATGACATAACAGAAATTCTATTCTGACCTGTTTTTTTTATAGCATAGTTAGTAGTAGCAGAAGATCCTGAGGATGGATCAATCGGTATATATGCTAAATATTTTGGAACTAATGATGCAGTCAAATCAACGCATTGGGAAGGAGTTATTGTGGCATTGGTTAAAGAAGAAATTGTAATACTGCCCAAAGCTGGTGTGATCGCATTATTATCTGTTTCCAAAATAACTCTATATTGAAAATATCGATTAGCACTAACATTAGTAAAATGAATAGAACTATTAAATTTTCCAACATGACCAATTACATATTTCGTAATATTTGCATTTCCAGATGTATAACCTGTTTCAATTGCCTTGTTATTTGGAAGTTCCTTGCCATATGGTTTAATCGAAATCCATGACATAGTCTGCCAAGTAGAACTTGATAATCCATCCTTAATAGTTGATGTATATGTACCAGTTAATGCGGTTCGACCTGCTGATGTCAGTTGTACTGTTGAATTCGCTGTTATGAACTGAGTATTCGAATATGCGCCATTAAAGGCTACCTGTGAATTATCAGTAAAAGACATTGGAGTCGGACCCGCAGTGCCACAATTAATATTACAATTAGCCCCCGTTCCAATTACCCTCCATTCCGCATCTATCCCCAGAGGAGTACCTGTATTATCTACGGAATATTGATAAACGGCATCTGCAAGACCACGCAAATCATTCAGCCTTTGGTTATTTCTAGAATTAGTAAATTGCTGAGCTGGATTTATAGAGATAAAAATGAAGGTGGCAAGAAGAGATACTGCTCCCACAACAAGCAGTATTTCAATCAGCGTAAATCATTTGGGCCGCACGATTTTCTTCATAAAAAGGAATTAATGCAACATATATACTAATATTATTATCTAAAATATATTTATATTATTTGATTAAAATTTATATATTAAACTTTATAAATTAAAATCAAATCACCTTAGACAATTCTAACTACTTTCTAAATTTTTTTAATTATAAAAAATGTTAAATATAATAATACTTTTATTCGTAGCCAGTATTGTAAAATTTTTGGAGGAGGAAAAGATTTTATGGCTTACTCTTGGAATATCAGTTTTAGTTTTATTATTAAGACTATTTGAAATTAATTTCGATATGAAATTACTACCTGTAATTTTAATATTTACAGTGATTAAAGGAGCTATAATTTATTTTTGGTTGAAGCTACTTTATTCTTTCCAAGACACAATATTCACATTTATTTTTATATTAATAATTGGAAGTTTCGCCATTAATATATTTTAATTACAAACCCTCCTTTTCAATATTGTAATCATTAGTAATTCTTTTTCCCAGCTAGTTGGCCACAAGCACCATCAATATCTCGCCCCTTATTATGCCTAATTGTGATTTTTACCCCACAATCTTGTAATTTATCTGCAAATCTATGAATTTGATTATTACTACTTTGCTCATATTTAACGGTACCATCATCGTTTTTTGTAGGGTTATACGCAATTAGGTTAACATGAGCTAAACGAAGCGGTTCCAGCATATGTCCTAAATCTTCGGCAGCATCAACACTATCGTTAAAATTTCCAAGCATAATGTACTCAAATGAAACCCTTCGATTAGTTTTCTCTATATATTGTTTAACAGCATCTATAAGACTAGGTAATGGAAAGCTTTTATTCACAGGCATTATTTCCGATCTTTGGTCATCATATGGAGAATGCAAAGAAATAGCTAAATTCACTTGGAAAGGTTCATCGGCTAGTTTCAAAATATTTGGAATTATTCCACATGTGGAAATAGTAATATGTCTTGCCCCAATACCAACTTTCTCATTTAATATGCTAACTGATTTCATAACATTATCGTAATTATGAAGAGGCTCTCCCATCCCCATGAATACTACATTATCAATCCTAGCCTCAATAATATTATGGTTAAAAAATACTACCTGATCCACAATTTCATCATAGGTTAAATTTCGTTTCAAACCCAAAGTACCAGTAGCACAAAAACTACATTTCATTGCACAACCCGCTTGTGAAGAAATACACAAAGTGTTTCGAATGGGGCCTTTCTTGGTTTTGTACTTCATAAGTACCGATTCAATCTGCTTACCATCAATAAGTTCGAATAAACATTTTATAGTTCCATCGTTACTGACTTGCTTTTTTATAAGCGTCAATGAAGATAAACCACCTGCCTTTTTGATATCTTCTCGCAATTCTTTAGAAATAACAGTAATATCTTCTGCATTGAGTAAAGATTTCTTATAATAGGCTTCCTCAATCTGTTTGATTCGGAAGGACGGTTCGTTTTTTATTTTTAATAATTCAACAACTTTAGAATTCATTTTATTTGATTTACTAGATATTTTACACTATTTTTCATGCATACCAAAAAGAAACCCAGAAAAAACAAAAAATTCAGATTCATGCTACTACATCAATGGCTAATTAATAATATAAAACCATGCAATGCGGCTGATGTGGGAGGGGGAAAGGGTTTATTAGCGTATTTATTGGATAAAGACGGATGGAATGTAACTGTTATTGATCCTGAATACCAAGAACTACCTGTAAAATACACTGATTTAAATAAGAAAAAGAATAAAATAAATATAGATGAGAAAGTAGTCAGAATAAATAAAGGCTTTTCATACGAAATGGTAAATGACTACGATTTAATAATAGGCTTGCACGCACATGGCGTAAATATGAATATAATAAAAGCCTGTAAAGAGTATGGAAAAAGTTTTGTTCTATTTCCATGTTGCGTAATAGATGAACCAATAGAAAAAAAACAAGATTTAAATTGGATAAAATCATTGGAGGATTATGCTTTAAGTCTGGATATACATACTGAAAAGATAAAACTCGACATGGTTGGGAATAATATAGGACTGATATGGATAAAGAAGGAGTTGAGAGTTGAGAGTTAAAAATTAAAAGTTCTGAGGAAAAGTATGTCATGCCACTTAGCGTAAAGTAACTCATCGTTGGATTCAAAGCAAAGATGCATGGATCCCTCCCAGAGAAAGGAAGGAGTTTGCACAATATGAACTTGTCTTCTAAAATTCCCTCCCTCGGGAGGAGCTTGTTTTGTTTTCATATTCTCTCCTTATACATAAGGAGAGATGTCCGTTAGGACAGAGAGGTTATTGAATTTTTTCCTTTGCATTCAAGTTTTCCTATAGTCGCCCTTCGACGAAGCCTGCCCTGAGTTTATCGAAGGGCTCAGGGTGACAACAAGAATGCATGGATTCCTGCTTTCGCAGGAATGACAGATTATCGGGAGGAAGAGGGGTGCCGAAGGCGGGGTGTGTTCATTCCGTTCTTTGTTTTAAAATATTCCGACGAGATGCCGCGGCATGACATATTTTTCCCCAACTATAAACTTTTAATTTTTAATTCTCATTTCCTAATTCTCAATTCCTAATTCTCAATTTTTAATTCTTAACTTGTAATTTTCCCCCCCCTTCCCCCTTTAACTTTTTTTATTTTGATGCTATAAATTATTGGTATTCATACTTAAAAAAATGTTAACACAATCACCTTCAAAAACACTTATAAAACTTGTAGATTTAGCTGTAGTTCCTGCTGCAGTTTTAGTATTTACAAAAATAATTAGCATTTTACTTTTAAATGCTGTCCTAGGATTATCTTGGGATGTAAAGACTTTCTCTGACGCATTCTTTGGTGTGAAATTAAGTTACTCATCAGTTGATGAATTAACATTAGTGATTTCTTATTCAAATTTATTTATGTTATTTGCTGCCATCACTGGCGCAGTTTTGACATTGTTAAAATTATTTTATTTACATCCGACTCATATAAAACCATCTGTCGTTTTGAAACTTGCAAAATCAGATAAACTTCATTATATTCAATCAACATTTCATCTCTATCACGAAGCCATAGTATGGTGTGTGTTTTTGATAGTCGCTGATGTAATAATTTTAATTAATTACGTGCAGAATCTTACATATAATTGGATATTAGGATTTAGCATGATTTGCACACTATTCCTTGTATTCATATTGGTTAGAACAATAGACAGAGATCTGTCGATAAAAAATATTAAATATAAATAAGACAAACATATGAAAAGTAATACAGTACTTCAATACCTGTCTACAGCATCAGATACATTTCTGGTCGTAGCGTTCGCATCATTACTAGCACTACCTGTTGCAATTGCAATGACCACGCAACCAGTTGTGAAACAAGATTTAGACAATAAAGCACAAGTAGTTAATAAAGTATCAAATGTAGCCCAAGTAAATACAAACGATAATGCAAAAGTATTGGGTGTTCAAGATAGTAAGGTTGAAGCCAGAAGTCCATTACAAAATGTGACAGCAAAATTTTCTAATGGTGAAAAAAATATTACGATAGATCAATCATCTGCAACTGCAGGTGAATACACAGTTGGCGGAAAAATATTAGTAGCCGGTTCATATACAGTTTTGACATTAACTAATAATAATGACAAGACCATGAATCTAGATTCTGTTTTGAATTTTATAGATCCTAAATTAACACAGCTAACAATTAATGTAGCTGGAAAAAATTATACGGTCACAAAAGATAGTCCCAAAGTCCCTCAAGTTGTATTAGGTGCAAAATCTCAAACTACAATTTCTGTTACAGCAACTGCAAAACAATTAGGTAGCTTTAATTTATCAGCAAAATTAAGTTAATATTTCCATAAGTTTAGCAATCGATAATTTTTTGTGCTAAACTGTTATTAACTATTGAATCAATATTATGGATCTTTCTGAGAGACAGAAAAATATATTACTAGCAATTATAAATGAATTTATAACATCGGACATTCCTGTGGGGTCCGAAATAGTAACTAGTAAGTATAATGTAGGAGCAAGTCCAGCAACCATAAGATATGAAATGGTTAGACTTTCAGAAAAAGGTTTATTAAAAAAATCATACGCTTCAGCAGGTAGAATCCCCACAGCACTAGGAATTAGGTATTATTTGAATTCCTTGATGGATACATCTGACGTAGATGTATTGTTAGAAGTTAGACTTAGACAACTCATTCATAAACTCAGATATGAAAGAGATAAATTAATAAAAGAAATATTATTATTTCTTGTTGAAACCACTAAATTAACTTCTCTATTAATTACTCAATCTGGCATGACATATTCTGGTGTCTACCATTTGTTAGATCAATTTGAAGATAAAGAAAAAGTAAAACAAATATTACTACTCTTGGACGATACCAATATATTGAGAGATATGATTCACAAATATGCTGAATTAGGTGAGGTCAAAGTTTTAATAGGTGAAGAAACTAGTTTTCAATCACTAGCAGATACTGCAATTATTTATACCAAAGTAAATATTCAAAATAGCGAACCAGTTATAATAGCCACTATTGGTTCAAAAAGAGTCAACTACTCTGAAGTTATTCCCGTAATTAAAATGGTATCTCAAGCCATTGATCAAAAAAATAGTGGTTGGTAATATTTTACCAATTTTTCGCCACTTCACTCTGTCATGTTATAATAAAAGATTGATTAATTTTTAATTAAAATATATGACTATTCTAACGACAGAAAATTTTGAAGAAAGTATCAAAGAAGGACCAGTAGTAGTAGATTTCTTTGCCACATGGTGTGGCCCTTGTAATGCAATAGCACCAATAATGGAAGATTTGTCCAAAGAATACGAAGGAAAAGCAAAGATTTTCAAAGTTGATGTAGACCAAGCACCACAAATAGCAGCAAAATTTGAAGTTATGAGTATACCTACAATAATTCTTTTTAAAGATGGTGAAATACAAAATACAATGATGGGCGCACAGCCTGCTGCAAGATTCAAAGAAGAGATTGATAAATTACTTTAAATTTATTTTTTAATAATTAGAAATGATAGCATTGATAATAGTTTTAGTTATTGCAGCAATAGTTGTAATATGGGGAATCGTTACATATAACGGTTTAATAGCATCTAGAAACCAAGTAGATAGAGCATTTGCAGATATGGATGTTTACTTACAAAAAAGATTTCAACTTGTACCTAATCTTTTGGCTACTGCTCAAAAATTAACAGATCAAGAACAAGCAATTTTCGAAAAAATTACACAAGCCAGAGCAGCAATTGGTGGAGCAAGAACAGTTGATGAAAAATTTGCGAGCGAAGACGCTTTTTCTCAAGCACTCAGAGGATTTATATCTTATGCTGAACAAAATCCACAACTTGTTTCACAACAGGGATTAAGCGAATTTGCAACATCATTAAATGAAATAGATACACAAATTAGAAACTCACAACAGTTTTATAATGGTGCTGTATTAAATTTTCAAAATAGTGCAGAGGTATTTCCTGCTAACATAATTGCTGGTATGTTCAAGATGAGCACAAAGCCATTTTTCAAAGCAGCAGACCAGGAAAAAGAGAACGTGCAGGTTCAGTTCAAATAAAATATACTGAACTAAGGTTAAATAAAAAATTGTGAATAAAAAGATTTTTTCAAAATTATTAAAAAAGATAAGTACCGCATTTTTTGCGGTATTTATTTTATTTTTATCATTTCCAGTCACAGTTTCAGCACAAACAGACACCTCGCAAGAAGGTTTCAATTCCACATATACCGTAAAGAGTTTTAACTCAGATGTAAATGTGAATAAGAAAGGAATATATGTACAAGAAACTATTACTGTAAATTTTACTCAAAGTAGTAGAGGAATAAAAAGATTTTTACCTTTAATATACGAATATCATTCTGGTAATGGTGAGATAAATAATGTGTCCAGACTTGATATTAATGTAATTAGTATCAAAGATGAGGGTGGTAATGATATTAAATACACAACTAGCGTTCAACGAGATGCTATTTATAATAATAAAGATCTATTACTAGGTTTATTCTACGATACTTTAAATATAAAAATTGGAGATCCTGCTGTATTTTTAACTGGAGACAAAACATATATTTTGAAATATGAGGTAAAGAATTTACCAGAGTCCCCTAATCCTCTTTTATATACTTTAACTCCAACTGGTTCGAGTACTGCATTAAATAACTATTCCGCAAATATTACATTTGAAACAAAACCCACGTCATTTGCATGTATTTATGGAGAAGCTAGAACAGATGGAAGTGAATCATGTAAGGTAAAAAAAATAAGTGATACAAATTATCAAATACAATCACAGAATATAGAATTTAAGTCTGGTTTATCGATCAAAGTAGATGGACTAGCCTTTGAACACAATACTCCAGATATAATTCAATTTGTTAAATTATATTGGTATTTGATAGTACCTTTATTATTATTATCCTGTCTTTTTATTTATTGGATTATACAAAGAGCTCCGAAAGGTACTGGAGTTATAGTGCCTCAATTTACAATTCCAGAAGATTTGAAACCCGCAGAAGTTGGCACAATTTATGATGATAGTGTGGATAAGGTAGATGTATCAGCAACTATTATAGATTTGGCTGTAAATGGATTTTTGAAAATAAAGAATAATGGCACAGATAATAAGCCGGATTTTGAATTAATTTTACAAAAACCTTTGACAGACCCAACATTACGCAATTACGAATATACACTATTAAGCGGAATGTTTTACCTGAACACGGCAACTTTATATAATCAAAATAATGTGCAGGCTTTCACACCAATATCGATTAAATTAAAGGATTTACAAAAACAATCTTTGGCGACATCTTACGAAACTGTAAAAAATCAAATTTATTTAAAAGGAGTATTATTGGGATTTTATAAGAACACACCTGATAAAGTTAATACAATATCTTATGCAATCGTATTTGCCGTAATAACTGCTGTTCCAGCAATAATTTTTAATTTATTAAGCATACCTGTAGCCATAATAATCGGATTAGTGACATTATTTGTAGCATTTCCTATGTTTTATTTCAGAAATTTCAAATCTGAAAAAGGAATTTTAATGAAAGAAAAAATTATGGGGTTAAAACTATTCATTGAATACGCGAAAAAAGATCAGTTAGAAATGCTTCAAACTCCTTTATCCAAACAAGAAATATTTGAAAAGTATTTACCCTATGCCATGGTTTTTGGTTTACACAAATCATGGGCAGAAGCTTTTAAAGGTATTAATTTAACGACGCCGGATTGGTACGAAGGTAATGTCATGGGAAACATGTTTGATACCTTATTTTTCTTAAGCTATATAAATTTCTTTTCCAATACCTTGTATAACTCATTCTCAATACCAATTTCAGACTCTGGTGCTGGATTTATCGGTGGAGCAATTGGAGATGTAGTTGGCGGAGGTTTCTCAGGTGGTGGCTTAGATAGCTGGTAAAGATATGAAAATTATTGAAGTAGAATACAAAGATAACAGAAAAAGAAATTTTATTTTAATATCTATTTCAATAATTTGCTTTTGTATTGCGATTATTACCTCGATACTAACTTTCATATACTTTAATAAAGATACGCTTGTAGGAAAAAAAAATATTGTTGAAGCCACACAAATTCCAACACCTACTCCACCAGTTTACATTGATTACTCATATTATTATGCCCCAGTAACTGGATTCAAAGATATTAGAAACAACATTTCACTTTCTGATTTAAAAGCGAATAAAGTATTTGTAAAAACGTCTGAATCATTAAAGATAAAACAAGCCTTTCCTGAATTTAATACAGAAAATATTGAAGATACATTATTCAATGACAGAATAGCAAATAGTAATGAAATAGGACTAATTTTATGGAGTGATTTAAATCCAAGATTAAAATTATTAAATATTGAAAATAAAAATATATTGGATAAGACTCAAGATTTATCATTATATCCATTAAAATATGATGAAAAAATATTAGAAAGTGAAACAATTCCTGAAAATTATGATTTGAAAAGTGTAAATAGAATTTTAACAATGGGAGAGATTATTCCAGCCAGAACAGTGGATAAAGTAATGAGAACAAAAAATGATTACATATGGCCATTTAAAGAGGTCAAAACATTTATGGATAAATATGATGCTAGAGTAGCTACTTTTGAAGCCGCATTACAAGGTGTTGGAAATGGAAATGTTTGTGCCTTAAATTGTTTCACTTTCATAGCAAATGAAAAATTTACAGAAGGAATGGTTTATTCAGGAATTAATGTAGTTTCATTGGCAGATAATCACAGCATGAGTGCAGGAACGGAAGGTGTTTTTAACACAATAAAATTATTAAATAATGCAGGTATAAAAACATTGGGAGCTTCGCCAACTAATAATGAAGATGCAACAAGACCAATAATTCATGAAGTAAATGGAGTTAAATATGGTTTCATAGCTTATAACGATATCCCCTCGCCTTCTGATTGGGCGACAGATACAGCAGGAGGAACGGCGAGAATCGATACAAATGAATACCAAATAATTGATGGAAGAGTAAGGACAGATGTAAAAAGAGCCAAAGATATGGGAGCCCAATACATAATTGCATTAATGCACTGGGGATCTAGAGAATATACTAATGATCCCATGCCACATCAAAAAGAATTAGCACATAATCTAATTGATAATGGCGTAGATTTAATCATAGGAGATCATCCACACTGGGTTATGTCTGTTGAATTCTACACACCTCCAGGAAGTACCGAACCTAAATTTATTTATTATGGTATTGGTAATTTTATTTTTGATCAAAGTTGGTCGACTGAAACATCACAAGGTTCATTTGCAGAATTAGATTTTTATAAAGATAAATTATTATCCATTCATATATATCCACATCAGATATATGATATGTCCCAACCTAGATTGCTGCCAGAAAGTAGCAAAGAATATAAACAGATAATGGATAGAATTTGGCAATTCACAGATAAAATCTAGATTTTGTAATTTCTTTTCACTTACTTTTAAAACTAAATCACGAACTTTTCTAAAATTTTTAGACTTATTTATCTGTTATAATGAACATTGTAATTTTATTCATATGAAAAAAGCCGGTTGTTTAATCTTTATAATAATAATTGTACTAATTGGTTTATATGGACTATTTTTAGTAAATAAATATAATAGTGCAATAGACTACAAAGCAACATCAACAGATAAAGTTTTATTAACTATAGAATCTGGTGAATCACCTACACAAGTGAAAGAACATCTTATTGAAAAAGGAATTATTAAAGATGAAGAAATAGCTTTTGGTTTCTCTGCTTATAGAATTTATGCTTATATTACTAAATTCGATACAAAAATTCAGGCGGGTTCGTATCAATTGTCCAAAGGCTTATCGATTAAAGAAATTGCTGAACTACTTCAAAGAGCTGAGTCTCAAGAACTAAAAATAACTTTGAAAGAAGGCATGAGAATTGAAGAAATTGCAGAAAAACTAAATATTGATTTAAATTCAAGCGATAATAGAAATTCAAAATTTAATAAAAATGAATTTATTGATTTAGCAAAAAACTATGTTTCAGATCGAGATTTTCTAAGCTCTAGACCTAGAGGAAATAATTCATTGGAAGGATATTTATTTCCTGATACATATTTCATTACACCCGATGCAACTGCCAAAGATTTAATAGAATTAATGCTTGATAATTTTGATTTGAAATTATTCCAACCAAACTCAGGAAGTATAAAAAATAATAAATATACATTACACGAATTAGTTTCACTCGCATCAATTATTCAAAGAGAAGTTCAAACCCCCAATGATATGAGTATGATCGCTGACATATATTTCAAAAGATTGCGTGATGACTGGAAATTAGAAGCAGACGCAACAACCCAATATGCTATAGGATATTCAACAAGTGAAGGTGTTTGGTGGAAGAAAAATTTAACATATGATGATTTGGATTCTAGTAGTCCATACAATACTAGGAAATTTTCTGGTATACCTCCTAGTCCGATTTCTTCTTTTGGTGTAACAGCATTCCAAGCAGTATTAGAACCGAAGGCAAATAATTATTTCTTTTACATATCTGATAAAGATTGCGTAACTAGATATGCGAAGACTTTTTATGAACACGAAGCCAATATTAGTAAATATGGAACATGCACATAAAATAGTATAAGATTTGAAAAAATATTTAAAAGCAAAGATTCCAAGATATTGTTTCTTAATTGAGCCGTGGTAAATATTTAGCCTTCTATACTACATTATTATCTAAATAACTTTGCAAAATTATCCTTGCTGATTCCTGATCTTTCCTTTTTTCAATGTCTTTGGATGTATATCCCATATTTCTGAGATAATCAATTGCAATTCTAGTAGTCATAGATTCATCTATTAATATTACTTGTAATCCAGACACATTATTTTTCAATTCATCTACAAAAGTATTCATAAGCTTCGTAACATACCCTTCTTCTCCATTCATTCTGACAGGATTACCGACGACAACTTTGTAAATAAATTTGTCGATTAAAATTTTAGAAATATTCTGCACTAAATTATTCTGTCCTAGTGTCGTCAACGCGACAGCAAATTTTTCTGACTCATCAGAAATTGCTAATCCTACATTCTTTATACCGTAATCAATTCCTAATATCATTTTAATGAAAAGTGTTTTATAATCCAGTTATTATACTAAGATAAACCAATAACTTAAATATTAATACCTGTAAATGTTCGGTAAAAAGAAAAAACAGAATTTCAGAATAATAGCAGTTTTAGAAGAATTAAATGATGTTTCAACAATGCTGAAGGATTATTTTGATGAATATGGATATAAATCTGGAATTGTAACTAAGATTGAAGTAAATAACCCAAATGATATAACTATTTTGCAGATTGATCCTAATCATTTAATAGATTTGAAAGATTATAAAATAGAAAGTATGGTTATAAACTTGAAAAGTCCATTAATATACCAGAAAGAAATTCTAACTCTTTGTAAGAAAATAGAAAAGACAGGTTCAATAGTGGCTGATAAAAAAGCACTTGATAAATTGGAGAAAAAAATTAAAAAAGACACATTAATAGCAAAAATCGATTATTCGACTCAAGATGAGACTAGAACCAATGGTTCATATAAAAATGTAGCCTTCTATGCAGAAAGCATAACAAAATCTTTGTACAAATATTCTGACAAAGACGACAGTGCTGATAAAATGTGGAAAATAAACAACAAATACGCATACAGACTAGAAGCATTACTGTTCGCAACCGTAAATAGTTGCGGATTAATTAGCTAGTATGATATATAAATAATATACATCATACTATAGGCTAGTTTTTACAACATAACCAATCGCACAGCAATATTTTGCAATTTTGTGAATATGTGATATAAATGCTATACATAAAATAAATCATTGTAATAAATATGCAAATCTATTTCACCACAACGATAAAAGCCTCTATAGATAACAAAGAGAATATCAAATCACTATTGGACCATCTTCAGACTCGTGGACACAAAGTTTACCTTAGAACAAAAATGTATGAACTAGAAGATTCTAAAAAAGGTTATGGCATAGATCTAGTCCCATCAGATAAATCTGTAGATAAATTAACAAATATTTTTTTACAAAATCAAAAAAGAATTCAGCAAGCTGATATCGTAATTTGCGAAATGTCGACACCATCATCCGGTACAGGATATGATATTGCCCAAGCAATTCTTGCTAATAAACCAGTTCTAATTTTATGTAATAAGAATTACAAATTATCAGATACTTTTGCTGGTAATAGTTCAAAGAGATTAAAGTCAAAATATTATAATAATGAAGATATTATTTCTCTTGTTGATGAATTCCTACATGAGACAAAGAAAATGCTTGATTCGAAATTCATTTTAATTATACCTCCAGAAATAGAGCAGTATTTATCATGGGCATCTCACAAGAAAGGTGTTCGAAAGGCAGAAATAGTAAGATCTGCTATCGATAAATTTATGGAGCACGACATAGACTATAAAAAATTCATCGTTGATATAAATAAGTAATTACAATACGATATTAAACACCTATAAATGCATAATATTGTGTATTTATAGGTTGTATTGATATACTATTTTGTAATTTTCTAAAATGATGCCAAATAATTCTACACAAGAAAATAATAGTTATCCACAAACATACCAACCTGTTTATCAACAAGATTATAATCAACCGTATTTGCCGCCTCAAACAACAGTAAAAAAAGATTTTATTAATTCTTTTAAAAAGTTTTTGAGACCTCCTTTCTCATACATTGGAATGGGTTTGGTTCTAGTCGTTTTAATTATGATTGTTTTGGCAATATTAGCGAAACCAAAACCGACCGTAATAATTGATGATGGGAAATCAAAAGAAATTACTTTGAAGTTGTGGTCATTTACAGAGAACAATAGCCATTATCAAAAATTAATTGATGATTATCAAAGCCAAAATTCTAATGTTAAGATAACCTTTGAGCAAAGAAATCCAAGCGATTATAAATCTATACTGGAACAAAGAATTCAAGAAAATTCAAATATTCCAGATATTTTTGAGATAGATAGCAAGGATGTTAATTTATATAAAAATTATCTAACACCTGCTCCAGATTCAATTTTGACCATAGATGACTATTCAAAAATGTATTATCCACAAATTCAATCAGATAATATATTGGGCGGATCGATTTTGGGAATACCAAATGGAATAGATGGTTTAATGCTAGCTTACAACGAAACATTAATTAATAAGTCAGAAATCCCTATATACTGGTCAGAATTTACAAAATTTGCAACAAGCAAAACTGAAAAAAACGAAAAAGATTCATCAAAAAATTCAATTAATGGAATCGCGGCATCATCATCAGAAAAAATGTTATATCTTGATGAAATTGCCCAGATGCTGATTTTTCAAAATAAGCAAAAAACATTTATAGATAATTCGACAGGACTTGCAAACATTGATTCCAAATCGGCTGTAGAAGCAATAAATCTATATCAAAAAATAGTATCGCAACAGCCATGGGACCAACAGCAAATAGATTCAATAGAAGCCTTTATAGAAGGAAAAACTGCCTTTGCAATTATTAAAGCAAAAGATTTATATTACATAAAAAATAAAAATCCAAATCTTAAGTTTTCAACTACACAAATGCCTATTATTAATGATCAGGTTTATATGTCATCATATAATAGTTTCGTAGTAAGCAATTACACAACCAATAGTAATGAAGCATGGAAATTTTTGAAATTTATAAGTTCAGAAGATAGTGTTCAATATTTATATTCTACAGCTGAGGAAAACAAGTTAGCCAAAAAACCTTACGCATTGAGAAGTTTGATTTTTAAATTAAAAGACGATCCACTATTAGCCCCAATAGGCGTGATGGCTCCAAATATGATAAATTGGCCGACTATAGATAAAACAGCTACAAATAAGATTTTTTCTGAAATGATGATAAATTTTTCTGGTTCTGAAATTACACCAGACGAGATAGAAAGACTCAATAGTAATTTAAATTCGGTAACGACCACGTTTTAATACATGATACGCCATCTTTCACAGGAACTAATTAATAAAATAGCTGCAGGTGAAGTGGTAGAACGACCAAGCTCAGTTGTGAAAGAATTAGTTGAAAATAGCATCGATGCTGGTTCTACTGAAATTATTGTTACTATTGCACCTGGTTTGATCCAAGTTACAGATAATGGCGATGGAATAGAAAAAGATGATTTGCTCAAGTTATTCACAAATCACTCTACAAGTAAAATTATATCGATAGAAGACCTCAACAGCATCCATACAATGGGCTTCAGAGGCGAGGCAATCGCAACCATATCTTCTGTTTCAAAAATGGAAATACAGTCTAGGTACAAGGGCTCAGAAGTCGGATATTCAATTATTCCAGACGGTAAACCAACGCCAACCCCTATGAACCCTGGCACTATTATATATGTAAAAGATCTATTTTTTAACGTGCCAGCAAGAAAGAAATTCATGAAGTCAGAAAGCCAGGAGAATAGGTACATTATGGATACATTTACAAGAATTTCGCTAGTTAATTACAAAATTTCATTTAAATTAATTATCAATGATAAGGTAATTTATAATTTTCAATCTTCAACAATAAAAGATAGATTAAAATCTATAGCACCAAACATTGAATTTATTCCTATCATTGAGGACGACATTATTTCTGGATTTATATCTCAGCCCAAAGATAGTTTCAGTAAGTCTACTTATCAATATATGTTTGCAAATAATAGGTATATTACCCCTACTCCATCGCAGGCAAAAGCAGTATTAACTGGATACAAAAATGCATTGATGAGAGGACAATATCCTCCATTCGTTATATTTATAAATGTTAACCCAACCGAAATTGATGTGAATGTACATCCTAGAAAGACAGAGGTTAAATTCGAAAATGATGGCTATATTTTTCAAAAAATTTATTCAACTATTCAACATACATTATTCAAAGAAGATATAAATTATATAGAACCGCAGTTAAATAACAGCTATCAAGAAAAAAATGAAAACACAAAACCATTTGAAATAAACGATAGAAATAAAGGTTTTGTTAATTTTAAAAGGGATAATAAGAACGAATTGTTCAAAAGCACAGAAATTATATCTAGAGCGATGAATTTTTCATCTGAAATATTGAATCAAATATACGACCCTCTAGAAACTCTGGATATATCCAATGCGCGACAATATTCTCTATCCTACATTACTGCTCAAAATGCAGAAGGCTTACTAATCTTTGATCAACACGCATGTTCAGAAAGATTTGTATTCGAAACATTAAAAGAAAAATTTGAGAAAGGAGATATTAAGCCTAGAAGAATGCTTATACCAGAGAAAGTTCCAATTGAATTCTCAGACTACTTGTTTGATAAAAGAACAGTACTACAAACGTTTGGTATCGAAATTGAAAATATAGATAAAGAAATTTTTATAGTATCACTACCCGATTTCGCAACTTTAAGAATTGTCGATCAATTGTATGCAGAAATAAAATATATATTTGATGATGATTTAACATCAGTATTAGAATTACGAGAAAAAATTTTTACAACACTTGCTTGCCATAGTGCCATCAGATTCGGAGATAAACTAAGTGACGATGAGTGCAAAAAGATATTAAAAGACTTATTAACTTGCAAAAATAAATTGACTTGTCCTCACGGCAGACCTACTTTCCATGCATTATCAAAAGATAAATTAGTACAGATTTTCAAAAGGTAAAAAAAAATCGCTGATTTTTCAACCAACGATTTTAAGGTTATATATTTAGTTTTACTTAATCTTAATGATTTCGTAATTTGTCTTGCCAGAAGGTAAATCTACAACGACTTTTGCTTTTACCTTTTTGCCCAAAATAGCTTCAGCAATTGGAGTATCAGCGGCAACTTTATTTTTACTTAAATCACTTTCTCCGACACCAACAACTGTTAATGTAATCTCTTCGCCATTTTCTGGTTTCATCACAACAGTATCACCAACGGACACAATTCCATCTTTATTGCCCTTATCAGAAATTACAATTTTGGAATTCATAATCATGTCTTCCAATTCAGCAATTCTTGTTTCATTAAGATCTCTTGCTTCCATCGCAGAAGTATATGCGGCATTTTCAGATAAATCACCAAATTCTTTGGCTTTCTGAATATCATCATTAATTTTTTTTCTAACATCTTCAGTTAGATTTCGTAATTCTTCTTTTATTTTTTTTAGACCAACCTGTGTCATCAAGTTCTTTGAAGATTTCATATTTTTTCCTATTATTAAAATTATGTAACCTAGATTATTAGAGTTAAAGAGTATCTCATTAATAATTTTCAACGTCAATACACAATAAGCACTCTCCATTTATATAAATCTAATCGAGAGTTTTCAAAACTGCTTATATACTATTTATAGAGTAGTTCAATATTATATATTTTATTAGTACATTGGTTACCTGCAATTATACCATGAAAGCAAATGTTGTTTATAATTTGGTTTACAAAAGCACATAATTGATATAATAATATATGAAATTATTAATATATAAAGATGCCTTCGTATCAACAACAACCGATTAACCAAGCACCAAATTTCCAACAAGATATTTTAACTGCAATTATTTCTAAAGCGAAAAAGAACCCAGGCAAAACTGGATATTTTTTCGCATTATTTCTATCACTATTATTTACATTTTTTCCTTGGACAGGAGTCAATATGACTGGAAAAGCAAACATTTCAAATTATTATTCTTTTATTTCAGACAGTACATTTTCGATAATATATATTATTGCTTTAATAAGTTTGGTTTTTATTAGAATAATTATTTGGAGAAATTTCAAAGCATTCTTACCTTATCGAAAGTTATTGGAATTTATTGAAGTTTTATTTTTGGGAGCATCCGTTATGTTTGTCTTAACATTCGTTGGATCTAGTACTGCTCAAATAGGATTGTTTTTTAGTATAATTACAAATCTTTACGTTTTGGGTTATATATCTTATTTAAAATTCATAAAATAATGAGGATAATACCAGCAATACTAACATCGGACAAAGATGACTTTATAAGACAGATAGAAGCAATTTCTGAATTTACTGATGAAGTTGATATAGATATTCTGGATGGTACTTTTGTAGTAGCGAAAACTTTAAGTTTGGACGAAATGCATTATCTACCAGCACTTATTTATAATTTCGATTTAATGGTATCCGATCCAATAACTTATATAAAAAAGTTAGTAATATTGCATAAGGAAAAAAAGATTAAAATCGGAAGAGTCTTTGTACATTCAGAAACGACTTTCGATGCAAATGAAATTTATGATGCAGCCGAAGGACTTTTCACATTAGGCTTCTCATTATCTATGGAAACAGCTGCAGAAAATTTTATAAATTTGTATAAAAAAGCTCAGATGCTTAATACCAATTTTATTCCACCTTTATTGCTAAAAACTATACAGATAGGGAAACAAGGCAATCCATACCATCCAGAAGTACTAGCAAAAATATCTAAAGTTAGACAATCTGGTTTTAATGGTGAAATTTACATTGATGGTGGTGTAGATCCTGATGTTGTTTTTAGCCTAAAAGCTTATAATATCGCAGGAGTTAGTGTTGGTTCATACATATCAAGAAGTTCGGATCCACTCAAGTCATATAATAATCTAAGAGATGCCACATGGAAAAAGTCGCTTGATTAAATCGCTTTTATCACCAAACTTAGATATAATACAATCTAGTATTACCATATCGCTAAGACATAAAAATGAAAGAATTAACAAACAAAAGAGATATATTTCTAGAAAGATATAATAAAATATATGACTTAGACAATTGGCTAAATATCGCGGAAGTAAATAAATATTCTGCATTCAGAATTAATACGACACAGTATACAATTACTGAATTTATATCGATAATAAAAACTTTCGCAAAAGAAAGTGATTTCACAATTTTTGACAATATAATATTTTTTGAAAATTCCATAAGGGAAAAAATTACACATAAAATACCATTGGACATGGGATTTATATTAAATCCATCTTCATTTCTACCAGTATTAAATTTAGAATTATCGGGTAGAAAGAAGCTATTGGATATGTGCGCAGCACCAGGAATTAAATCAGCACAAGTTGAATTTATAGCCCATGAAATTTTTGCAGATATCGAACATACTGCTGTAGAAATGGATCAAAAGAGATTTTTTAAAATGGTTGTCTTATTAAATAATCTTTTGAAAAACAATCCTGTTAAAACAATTAACTTAGACACTAGAAAGCTAAGTAATCACGATTCTTTTGATACAATAATGCTGGATGCACCATGCTCCGCTGAAGGAGAATTGATTCAGGACAAAAACTATTCCAGATGGTCTTCAAAGTTAATTAATTCATACACAAATACACAAAAAGCACTTCTAGCAAAAGCTATTTCATTATGTAGAAAAGACGGACAAATAATATATAGCACGTGCACATTAGCACCTGAAGAAAATGAAGAAGTTGTAGATTGGGCATTAAAAAGATTTCCAATCGAAGTAGAGGAAATAAATATACCCGAGTGGGGTATGTTCAAGCCGATAACAAAAAGCGGTATACCCGGATGGGGTATAAAGACATATGATTCTAGAATTGAGAAAACAATCCGAATAGTTCCAAATCAAATATACGAAGGTTTCTATTTAGCGAAATTAAGAAAGATAGATT
>JBAXGO010000008.1:0-33761 GCA_037139335.1 bacterium | reverse complement strand
AAAAAAATCCTCCCTTTCGGGAGGACTGTAAAAAAATATTGTTATATTATTTACCTCGTTAACCTCCCTCTGGCTCCTGTAGTTAGGAGTCGAATAAGGACTAGGTTGAGAGATAAGTTCTGTCTCACTTTTGTTAATACTACAAAGGTAATATTAGCATTCGAAATATGAAAAATCAATTGTAACTCTTATCCAATGACAATTTTTATTTATCTGATTATAATGTTGTAAAATTATTATTATATGAAAATAACTAAAGCTGTTATACCTGCTGCTGGATTTGGAACTAGATTTCTACCTCAGACTAAGGCTATGCCCAAAGAAATGCTTCCTATAGTAGATAAACCAGTCATTCAATATGTTGTTGAAGATGCTATCTCTGGTGGTATTGAGGATATTATTATAGTCACTAATTCTATAAAAAGATCTATAGAAGACCACTTCGATTATCCTAGTGAAGATTTGAAAAAAAATCTTTTGGATGGTGGTAAAGAACAAATTTTGGCAAATATAGAAAAAATAGGTGATATGGCTAATTTCGTATATGTCCGACAGAAAGGACCATATGGTAATGCTACACCAATCAAGTGTTCTAGGCATCTTATTCAAAATGACCCTTTCTTAGTACTATGGGGAGATGAATTTGTACTATCTACACCATCAAGATCTCAACAAATGATGGCTGCATTTGATAAATACCAGACTACAATTTTATGCGGAATTATTACAAATAAACCTGAGGATACGAAGAAATATGGCTATGTACAAGGTAAAAATTTAGGCAATGGTGTTTGGAAAGTTGACCGTTTAATTGAGAAACCAGGTCCAGAAAATGCTCCTTCCAATCTGGCAATAATATCTGGCTACATTCTCACTCCAGATATTTTTCCCCTACTAGATCAACAAAAACCAGGTACTGGCGGTGAATACTATCTTCCAGAAGCTATAGATATTTTAGCTCAAAATTCAAATGTCTATGCAATAGAATTGGAATATGAAAAATATTTCGATACGGGAAATAAATTAGAATATATGAAAACAGTCGTAGAAATGGCTATAAGAAACGAGGAAATCGGCGATGCGTTTAAAGAGTATTTAAAAAGTGTAATTTAAATATTCCCCTATAAATAAAACGAAATATTATTGTCTAGGAGTAGGCTTTGGTGTTGTACTATGTTGAGCAGCGTTTTGTGTTAGATGAGCATAATATGGTCCCATGGCTTTTTCCCTTTGCTCATCAGATACGCCTACTGAGCTTACTGTTAATACATATTTTAATGTAGTTGGGGGTAGATTCTCTACTCTTTTGGGAATGCTATCATATGGTGATGGTGTAGGAGTACTTTCTGTGCATGCTGATAAAATGATTGCTAATCCTATTAAGCTTAGTGATAGCATCGCTTTTTCGTGTCTGGTCTTTGCGATAGAGGCTACTTCCAAACTTCTACCCTTCACTAAGCCAAAAAACGCCCTTGATATTCCAGAGTGTTCTTTCGCTGTATCTCTTACATGTGAAGTTACTCTTTCTCTAATACTTGAAAATAGTTCATGTCCTTTTGATAAATATGAAAATATAGGACTTCCTTTCCGGAGGGGGCTTTCGACTGCTGTTGACGATGACATAGTGTAAATTAATATGTAAGGATTATATAGGGTCTATATTGAGATATCAATAGTCGTTTAGTGAATATGTGGTGAACTATTTCTATCTTTTTTAATAGATTTATATAAAAAGATGAATTAAATTAGATATTTGTGTAAAATACCCATAGTTGAACTATTCAAATGAAAAAAACAGATAAAATAAGGAATTTTTGTATAATTGCGCATATCGATCACGGCAAATCTACTCTAGCTGATAGAATGTTGGAATTAACAGGAACTATAGAAAAAAGAGAGATGCACGACCAGTTTATGGATACTCTAGAACTTGAACAAGAAAGAGGAATTACAATTAAACTGCAGACGGCGCGCATGGAATGGGAATATAAATCAGTTAAAAGTGAAAATTTAGAAAGTGGAAAAACCACTTCAGTTCTGCCAGACAGTCTTCATGAGGAGGTCTCAGATCCTTCCTCGGGGAAGGTGCCAAAGGAGGAAGGGGTTTATATTCTTAATCTAATTGATACTCCTGGACATGTCGATTTCGCATATGAAGTTTCCAGATCTTTGGCAGCTTGTGAAGGAGCATTACTTTTGGTAGATGCATCGCAGGGAATTGAAGCTCAAACTATTTCAAACGCAATGAAGGCTATTGAGCATGGATTGGAAATAATCCCTGTAATCAATAAAATTGACTTACCAAATGCTGAGCCAGAACGAAGGGCTGAGGAATTGAAATCTGTACTTGGTTTCAGATATGAGGAAATAGTTTTTGTTTCTGGGAAATCAGGAATAAATGTAGACAAACTTCTAGACGCAGTAATTGAGAGAATTCCTTCACCAAGTGGAGATTTTGAGGCACCTCTTCAAGCCTTAGTCTTTGATTCTTTCTATGATGATCACAAGGGAGTTGTTGCTCAAATTCGAGTCTTTGAAGGTGAATTGGATATGGCAAAATTACGAAGCATACAAGCCAAAATTTATTTTGCACAGAAAAAAACAATTGTTGAACCTGTAGAAATTGGTTATTTGAAGCCCTACATGTCGGCATCAAAAAGAATTGATACAGGAGAGGTGGGTTACATTGCAACAGGCTTAAAAGACATTACATTGGTCAGAGTGGGTGATACTGTAACGACAAGTGATAGACATGCTGATATTTTGCCAGGTTATGAACCAGCTAAATCTATGGTCTTTGCGGGCTTTTTCCCTATTAATAATGATGACGCAGCTGATTTCCGTGATGCACTGATGAAATTATCTCTCAATGATGCTTCTCTTAACTACATTCCAGAAAATTCTATAGCCTTGGGACTTGGTTTCAGATGTGGTTTTCTCGGTTTGCTACATATGGAAATCATTAAAGAAAGGCTAGAAAGAGAATATGGTATGAATCTTCTCGTCACTGCACCATCAGTAGAATATAGGGTAGAACTTATGGGAAATTCTAGACTAGAGGGGACTGTTGATGAAAATTATGATGAAAAAGGACATTTCATAGTCCGAGCTCCTTCCGATCTACCTGATATATCCAAAATTCAAACTATACTTGAACCATGGGTAAAAATGGAAATAATTACTCCAGATACCTTTATTGGTGATGTCATGAGTCTGGCAAGTGGCAAAAGAGCGATTTACATTAATACAGAATACATAGAACAAAACGCTGCGGGTGCTACTTTGAAACGTGTAATTTTGAAATATGAAATCCCACTAAGTGAAATAGTGACAGACTTTTTTGACAAAATGAAGTCTATGACGCATGGTTATGCTTCTCTGGATTATACATTTGATGGATTCAAACCTTCAGATATAGTTAGGGTAGACATTTTAGTAAATAATGAAAAAGTAGACGCATTGGCCTTTCTCTGTCATAGGTCTACTGCGGATCGAATGGGGAGAAATGTCGTTGCCAAACTCAAAGAAGTAATTCCTAAACATCAATTCAAAGTGCCGATTCAAGCCGCCATTGGTGCAAAAATCATTGCGAGAGAAGATATTTCTGCATATAGGAAGAATGTTTTGAAAGGAATGTACGGCGGTGATGAAACTAGAAAAATGAAAAAACTTGAAAAACAAAAGAAAGGTAAGGAAAGAATGAAGAAATTTGGCAAAGTAACCATACCTCAAGAAGCCTTCATGGCAGTGATGAAGAGTTAATTCAAAGAATAAATTCTAAAAAATTATCTTTATTGATAAGCTTAAAACTACTGTTTTCATATGTTTTCAAAAATTCAGAGACGTTTTTTGCTTTATTGTCTTTCCATTTAAATTCGTAGGCTTCTAACTTTCCGTCATACTCTTCTATATAATCAATTTCTTTTTGGTCGTATGTCCTCCAAAAATATGTGTTAGCGTGCCTTCTTGTATTCATGTTTAGTTTTAGTCTTTCGCTGATACAATAATTTTCCCACAAAGCGCCGACGTCATTCCTAAGTTCTAAGTGATTATATTGTTGAATCAAACTATTTCTCATTCCTAGATCCCAAAAGTAGTATTTATTTTTACTTCCAATTTCTTTTCTTAGATTTTTGCTGTATGGAGTTAATCTAAATAATACAAAACATTCTTCCAGTGTTGCTATGTATCGATCTACAATATGATGATCACTTTCCCCAACAAGTTCAGCAATTTCTCTCAGTGATACTTCATTTCCTATTTGAAATGCTAATGCTCGAAGAATTTTTAATATTAGATTTTTTCTTTTGATTCCTTCGATTTCCAAAATATCTTGATATAAATATTTATTGGAAATTTCATTTAATTCATCAACAGCTTCATTTTCTGGTAGAGTAAATACAGAAGGGTATGATCCATATCTAAGAATATTTTCAAGCTTTCCTGTAGCTTTTGCTATTCCAAACTGTGAATTTATTTCTTGAAATGATAATGGATACATAACATATGTTCGTGTACGCCCAGTTAAAGGTTCTGAAGCTTTGTCTGCTAATGTGAAACTTGAAGAGCCTGTTGCAATAATTTGGATTTCAGGAAAAGTATCAACTAAAATTTTGAGTATTAAACCGATATCTTTTATTTTGTGAGCTTCATCTAGGACAATTAATTTATAGTTTCCTAAGAAATCTTTTAATTTTAAGCTGTTTGTTGTTTCTAACTGTAGTCTATTTTCTTCTAGCTCGCAGTTAATATATTTACTGTTTTTATGATTTCCTATAATCGTCTTACATAGTGTGGTTTTTCCTACTCTACGAGCTCCGTATAATATTATTAATTTTCCTTTAAACAAATTCTCTTCAATTATATTTTGTAGCTTTCTTTTATATGTCATCTTATTAATCTGGGGTGAAATATTCCCATTTTAGCATAAATTTGGGATATGCGAAAGCTACCGATTTTAGGTAGAATGAAGAAATTTGGCAAAGTAACCATACCTCAAGAAGCCTTCATGGCAGTGATGAAGAGTTAAAGAAATTTTTGCACGAAGGTCTTTTTTCTATATAAAACTTTCGCTACATCACTATTTTGTATTGCCTTGTGATCCTTTTCATATAGATTTACTGTCTTTTCAAAAACATCATCATAAAACCATAGAACAGAATTCCGTATTTTCTCTCTCGCCATATAAATCAATATCGACATAGAATATCCAAATGCAACAATATTCCAATCTTCTTTATTAACAGCTATTGTAGATCCAACTAAGCAACCAAGTGCTAATAAAATAGTTGCCGATTTTACTTTGTCAGCAAATTTAAAAGCCTCACCTGTTGCTTCGATATGATTTTCAAGATTAGATGTACAATGTTTCGGAAGTTGATTCTTTTTTTTCAACGATAATAAATATCCAGCTCTTTGACGATCTGTGTATCTTTTTATTGGTGTATATATAAGACCTTCTGGAGCTAAACTATGCTTTTTTCCTGCCATATGCTTGAAAATAAAGAATAAAAGATTTACAGGATTATATGCCGTATTTGTGGAATGTCAAAATTCTTATTGACATTTCGTTAAATTTCTTATAACTTAGAATAGAATATTTATATATATGAACAATGTTATAAGAACTTTAACGGACCGTTTTTCTAATCAATTAATAGGTGATACTGATTATATTCAAGATAGTTTTGTTGAAGAAAATGTTACAAAACAAATATCAAAAATGCAGGGGCGGAGACTAATATATAGAGATCAACGTATTGAAGGAGGGGCATTTATAAGTGGTCTAAATAGTGCAGGTAAAATTGCTAAGGAGTTGTTGGTTGTAGATAGCACACTAGGAAAGAAAGGATCAGGGGTATATACAAAAGCATATTTGGAACTGGAAAAAGAACTGAATGCAAGGCGAGGTAAAGAAAGTGCTCCTAATCAGGGGGCTCTATTACGTAGTGTATACGATGTAACAAATGATACTCTGAAAGAAAGTTCTGATGGTGTTGATAAAATAATAAATAAATATGGGGTAGGAAGTAAAATTGATCTATCATTTTTTATGAATGAAGGTGTGGGAGTATGCCGTCATATGGCATTATTAAGTGCTTGGCTTATAGAAAAACTTATTACTGAAGGTAAAATAAAAGGAAATATATCGGTTGATAGAAATTATATTGAAGGTAGAGGAGGTCACGCTTGGGCTAGATTTACATCTGATGCTGGTCAAGTGTTTATAATTGATCCGGCTCAACATTATGTAGGACCTTTGATAAACTTGAATCCAAAACCAAATATGTGGGATTATAAACGAGAAACAGATCTTTGAAAAGCTACTTAATTATCTCTTTCTCTCATCCAGGCATAGGTTTACCATTCTATCTGCTTCTTTATTGTATTCTCTATATACATGTGTAAAAGAAATTGTTTCAAATTTCTTTTTCAATTCTACAATTTCTTTCATAAATGAGGCTATTTGAGGATTTTTTACTTTATAAATTCCCTTTATTTGTTTAATTGCCAATTCGCTATCCATTTTCACTTCTAGGTTGAAGAAGCCATTTCCTAGGCATTCTTTCATTCCTTCTATGACTGCTGAATATTCTGCATAATTATTTGTCTGTATGCCAAGATATTTGCAATTTTTGCTAATTATTAATTCATCACTTTTAATTGTTAATTGACTTATTACCCAGCCTGCTGCTGCTGGTCCAGGATTTCCTCTGGAACCACCGTCTGTGTGAAGAATATATTTATCCATAAAATTTGTATTAAGCTTTATCGTCATCCTCTAATGAGAATGATCCTGAGCTTACATTATTTTGGTTGTTTTCTTCAAGACCAAAATTGCCTACTGAAGTATTATCATCTTCTGGCTCTTCTGATACAGAATATGAATTATCTGATGACATCATCTTCGCGAAGCTTTTCGCATCAGTTATCATTCTTTCTGTTGCAAGCCTCAATCTCATTGGTATAATAGGTGATGTCAGATTGTTATTTTCATATTCTCTAATAATATCTTCTATTACTTTTTCTCTAAGTAATGATAATAATGCATTTTTACTTAATAAATTGGTAAATTGGTCGTGTGTTAATTCGCCTGAGACATATTTGGCTGATAGTTCTTCGTAAGGTCGTAAAATACTTTCCAACCTTTCTATAACCAAGTGATTTATTAAATCTAATAAATCTGATGGAAGTGAGTCTGTATGACCAGAGGACAATGCACTGGATATTTGTCCATATAAATTGACTCTGACATTTTCGCTTATTCTATTTAATGATCTATCTACAGAATTCATCAAGTCATCAAATTCACTGTTTATACTAGGTTTTTCCTTATTTCTTAAACCATATTCATCAATATAATCTTTAACTCTCGCTATTTCGCTTCTAATTGTTGATAATTTACTTTCAATTTCATTTACTTTTGTACGGAGATTTACATAATCGCGAACAATATTTCTAGCTTCTTGAGGTAATACTGCTAATTTTTCAGCATCTAGACTATCTGAATTTAAGGCTTCAGTGAAAACATCTCTTTGGGTTTGAGTCTGATACGTTAATGATTTCGCTCTTTGCTCAATCTCTTCATGTCTAGAATATAGTTCTTCATATTCTTTGACAAGTTTTTCAATAACTGTAGGTACAATTTTGGCAATTGCTCTAGGAATATCACTATATGATTTATCTGTATTATCGTCAGAAATTACTTTCATTAAGGCAATTATATCTTTGCTGTCAGGATTATTATCTGAAGTATTAGTCACTTTAACAGTTGGTTGTGGAATTGAAGTAAAATCTATTGGATCACTTATACTCTCAGTCGAATTATTATTAATAATTTCAGTATTATTAATAACAATATTTTCATCGTTATTGTCAGATATTAGACCGGATGAATTTGAGTTAATCTGGGGCATGATTATTTCGCGACTTCAAATATAATAAATTATTCGCTCTATAGTAGAACATTTGGCATAATAAAACAACACAAAAAAAGGTCTAAAAGGTATTGCATTTAAGAGCAACTTTTGATATTCTTACACGCATTGACTGTAGTGTTACAGTTATTTGTTTGATGTTTCCTATTTTAATGGTCTCATCAAGTAATTAAGTGTAACAAATATAAAAAGTAAATCGTTTAATTAATTTTTAATTTACATAAAATGGCAACATTTCAAAGAACCAAACCACATGTAAATGTAGGTACCATCGGTCACGTAGACCACGGTAAAACTACTCTTACAGCTGCTATCCTACAAGTATTAAAGCTTGCTGGTTTCACAGCCGATGACAGAAAAGTCGATGATATCGATAACGCTCCAGAAGAAAAAGCAAGAGGTATAACGATTAATACAGCACATGTAGAATATGAAACAGCTAACAGACATTATGCACATGTAGACTGTCCTGGTCATGCTGACTATGTAAAGAACATGATTACTGGTGCCGCTCAGATGGATGGTGCAATTCTTGTAGTTGCAGCAACAGACGGTCCAATGCCTCAAACAAGAGAACACATTCTATTAGCGTCTCGTGTAGGTGTAAAAAAGATTGTTGTATTCCTCAACAAAGTTGATATGGTTGATGATGCAGAAATGATTGATCTTGTAGAAATGGAAGTAAGAGAACTTCTTTCAAAATATGGATACCCTGGTGATGACATTCCTGTTATCAAAGGTTCAGGTTTGAAAGCTCTTGAAGAAGCACAAGCAGGAAACAAGGGCGAATGGTATCAGAAGGTTCTTGATCTTATGGAAGCAGTCGATACATATATTGATCTTCCAGAAAGAGAAATGGACAAACCAATGCTTATGCCTGTTGAAGATGTATTTTCTATCAAAGGTAGAGGTACAGTCGCAACTGGTAGAATCGAAAGAGGAGTTTGCAAAATTGGTGAAGCAATATCTATTGTTGGTTTGGGCAAGGATAAAGAATCAACAATCACAGGAATCGAAATGTTCCATAAACAAATGGAAGAAGGTCAGGCAGGAGATAATGTAGGTTTATTGTTAAGAGGTCTAGAAAGAACTGACATCGAAAGAGGTCAAGTTGTAGCTAAACCAGGCTCAATCAAACCACATACACAATTCATGGCTGAAGTTTATATTTTGACCAAGGAAGAAGGTGGTAGACATAGTGGTTTCCACAACGGATACAGACCACAGTTCTACATGAGAACTACAGATGTAACAGGAGAATTGTTATTAGAAGGTGGTGCAGATATTGCAATGCCAGGAGATAACATTCAATGTAAAGTAATTTTAATTACTCCTATTGCTATCGACGAAGGTATGAAATTTGCTGTAAGAGAAGGTGGTAAGACAGTTGGTGCAGGTATTGTTACAAAAATTATTGAATAAGTTTTTTTGAAGGGGTTTATTAAAACCCCTTCAGTACTCTATATGTCATTTTAGCTCATTAAAATATGCAAGGTATAAGAATAAAAATCAAAGGTTTCGACAGCAAAGTTGTAGAACAAGCATCGAAACAGATTGTTGAAGTTGTATTAAGATCAGGTGCCAAGATCACAGGACCAATTCCTCTTCCTACGAAGACGAAACGATGGACTGTTATCAAATCTCCGCATATTGATAAGAGAGGAATGGAAACATTTGAGTTGAAAACATACATTAGGTTAATTGATATTGTAGATGCTACTCCAAAGACAATTGAGTCGCTATCTCATCTCGAATTACCTGCTGGAGTTGGTATAGATATAAAAAGTTGATAGATAGTATACTTTTTGGGTTTACAATTAGAGTGATATAGACTATAATTGTGAGCTTGAAATAAAGCTGATACTGCCAAGTAATTTGAGTAAGTCAGTTTACGATAAATTAGTATTTCGTAAGCTCGACATGTGTCGAGTTTATTATTTTATATATGTCATTATGAATGCACTAGTAGGACTTAAAAAAGACATGACGAGAGTTTTTGCAGAAAATAACAAATCTGTAGCTGTAACTCTAGTTTCCATAAAAGGATGTATCAAGGCAAAGAACCTAAATGGTGCCACGTATATCGGTATTGGAAAACAGAAAGCAGGAAAAAACCTCGACGGTCAATTCAAAGATTTGGGTTATGTTCCAGCCCATGTAGTTACTGTTGAAGGAGATGTTGATGTAAACATAGATGAATTTAATGTTAATGACGTCGTAATTGTAAAAGGAGTTACCAAAGGTAAAGGATTTCAGGGAGTTGTAAAGAGATGGGGATTTGCTGGTGGTCCAAAAACACACGGACAATCTGACAAGTTAAGACATCCTGGTTCAAATGGTTCTGGTACTACACCAGGTAGAGTTTGGAAGGGTAAAAAAATGGGTGGTAGAATGGGAACTGACAATGTTACGATTAAAAATGTTAAAGTGATGGCTGTAGATAAAGAAAACGGAATAATAGCACTTAGTGGTCCTATTCCAGGTGGCAGAAATAGTGTTGTTACTATTATTAAAAAATAACAATTTCAGTTATAAATTTGTTAAAAATGGCAACTAAAGTAAATGTGTACAATTTAAAAGGTGATGTTACAGGAAGTGTGAATTTACCTGAAATTTTTGAAATCGAACCTAACGAAGATCTATTATCTCAATATGTAAGAGTTTATCTTGCAAACCAGAGACAGGGTACTAGAGATACCAAAGACAGATCAGAAGTTTCAGGTAAGGCTAGAAAACCATGGAAACAAAAAGGAAGTGGTAATGCAAGACACGGTTCAAGAAAGGCTCCTTCATGGAGAGGTGGTGGTGTCGCACACGGACCAAAACCTCAGAACTTTTCATTGAAAATGTCTAAATCTATGAAATTTAGTGCTTTGATATCGGCTTATGCTAAACAAAAAGAAAACTGTGTAATTCTTGAAAATGCTGATTTGGAAGAAGTAAAAACTAAATCTGTATCAGAATTTATTAAGAAAGCAGGTTTTGCTAAAAATGTATTGTTTATTACAGCAGACGTTCAAAAAAATCTAGTAATGTCTTCTAGAAATATTAGTATAGTTAAAGTATCAAATGCAGCTGTTATAAATGCATATGATTTATTGAAATATAGAAATATTGTTATTGAGAAGAAAGTTTTAGAAATGATGCAAGATGCTACTGGTGTTACCGAAGAAACTTCAGTAGAAGTTAAAAAAGTAAAAAAAGAAAGTACTAAGAAGTAAATATTATGAACTACTCTAACGTTATTATAAAACCATTGATTACAGAAAAATCTGTAGCACAAGCTGTAAACGGAAAATACACTTTTCTTATTAACACTTTAGCTAACAAGACTGATGTTATTACTGCAGCCAAGAAAGTCTTGGGAGTAACAGCAAAATCTGTAAGAATTGTAAGATATCAGGATCATAGAAGAAGGGTTAATTTTGTTGACCCATCCAAAGGATCTAGAATTAGAAAAACTGTCAATTTTAAGAAAGCCATCATTGAATTAGATGGTGATCAGAAACTAGATTATTTTGATGTTGAATAAGTAAAATGTTAAAACAATTCAAACCAACAACGCAAACAAGAAGACATACAATAAGAGTCAATAGAAAGAAAGTATTGACAGCAGACACTAAGCCTTACAAAAAGCTTCTTGCTCCTCAGATTTCTAAGGCAGGAAGAAACAACCAAGGTAAGAGAACTGTTAGACATAAAGGTGGTGGTGTAAAACATCATTATAGAATAGTCGATTTCCAAAGAACTAAGCAAGATATCAGTGCAACAGTAACTTCTATTGAATATGATCCAAATAGATCTGCATTTATAGCTTTAATTACATACGATAATGGTGAAAAAAGTTATATAATAGCACCTGATGGATTGAAAGTAGGTCAAAAAATTATAAACTCAGATAAAGCAGAAGCCACAATTGGTAATGCAATGCCATTGAAGAATATACCAGTCGGTATGATGGTTCATCATGTAGAATTGATTCCAGGAAGAGGTGCTAAGTTAGCTAGATCTGCCGGAAATAGTGTATTATTACAGGGACTTGATGGTAAAGGTTATGCACAGTTGAAGTTGCCTAGCGGTGAAGTAAGACTTGTTAAAGAGACTTGCAAAGCAGTAGTAGGTACAGTGTCTAATCCTAATCATATTAACGAAAGATTTGGTAAAGCAGGATATAGTAGAAGAAAGGGAATTAGACCAGGAGTTAGAGGTATGGCCATGCATGCTGAGGAACATCCTCACGGTGGTGGTGAAGGTAAGGGAGTCGTCGGTGGTGCCGCTCAGGACATCTACGGTAACTTTAAAGGAAAGAAGACAAGAAGAAAGAAAAATAGATCTAATAGATTTATTCTTCAAAGAAGAAAAGGAAGAAAAGTATAATATCTGAATAGTTAATTTTTAGAAAGAATATGTCTAGATCACTAAAAAAAGGACCATATATAGATCCCAAACTTATAAAAAAAGTTATGGATCCAAGCAATAAAGGAAAGGTTATAAAAACCTGGGCTAGAAGTTGTTCTATCTCTCCAGAAATGGTTGGAGCTAATATTGCAGTCCACAATGGAAGAACACATGTTAATGTTTTGATTACAGAAAGTATGATTGGACACAAACTTGGTGAATTTTCCCCAACGAGAACCTTCAAAGGTCACTCAAAGAAAGGAAAAATCGCAAAGTCATCGGGTTCAGCAGGTAGAGTTGATTCAGGAAAGTAATAGTTAAGAATTAATATTTATAGTATGCAGGTAAAAGCAAAAGCAAAAAACTTACACGAAACACCAAGAAAGCTAATGTTGGTTGCAAAAACAATCAACGGAATGGATGCTGTGTATGCAAGAGAATGGTTGAAGAATGCCAATAAAAGAGCAGCTAAAACTATGTATAAATTATTGAATTCAGCAATAGCAAATGCTACCAATAATTATGGATTAAATGCTGAAAATTTGGTAATATCCAATGCTCAGGTAGGTGTTTCACACAGACGCTTCAAAAAAGCAACTTATTCCAGAACACATGTCAGGCTCCAGGTTAGAAAATGGGCCCATGCTGAAATTACTTTAGACCAGAAGAAATAAAATATGGGAAACAAGATTAATGCAAATGGTTTTAGAATATCTGTCAATAAAGGTTGGAATTCTAGATGGTTTGCAACAACAAAAGATTATAAAACACTTGTACATGAAGATATTAAAGTCAGAAAAGTAATTACTGATAAAATAAAAAATGCAGGTATTCACAGAATTGAAATTGTAAGATCTTCTGATAAAGTAATCATCAATTTAACAGTTGGTAAACCAGGTGTTGTAATTGGAAGAGCTGGAAAAGATATTGAAGTTTTGAAGGCTGAAGTGGCTGCTTTAATTGGTAAACCTGTACAAATCAATATTCATGAAGTACAAAATCCATATTTAAGTTCAGCGTTAGTCGTTCAGAATATTATTGAAGCTTTAGAAAAAAGAGTTTTGCCAAAAGTAATAATGGCTCAACAACTTGAAAAAGTTAACTCAGCTGGAGCACTTGGAGTTAAAATATGGGTATCAGGAATAGGAAAAAATAAACAGGTCGGAACTGAGAAGAAAGAAGCTGGAAGAGTGCCTTTAACAACATTGAGAGCAAATATTGATTTCGCAATGGGTGAAGCACAGATTAAAGCTGCGAGTGAAAGAAAGATGGGTGTCAAAGTATGGATATATCTGGGTGAAAAACTAGGTTACGAATGATCTAATAGTTAAGAGTTAATATTCTAATATGTTACAACCAAAGAAAAGAAAATATACAACGGAACATAAAGGCCACATGAAAGGCAAAGCTCAAAGAGGCAATGAACTTTCATATGGAGAATATGGATTGATGGCAACAGAATGCGGAAGATTATCTTCAAAACAAATTGAAGCAGCTCGTAGAGTTCTAGCTAACACTACAAAAAGAGCAGGTAAAATTTGGATTAAGGTATTTCCACACAAACCTGTTACAAAAAAGGGAGAAGGAAGAATGGGTTCTGGTAAAGGATCGGTATTTCAATATGTTTCAGTCATCAAACCAGGATTAGTATTATTTGAGATGTCTGGTATTCCCGAAGATGTTGCTGAAGAAGCAATGAGGAAGGCAGGAAATAAATTATCTGTACTTACAAAAGTTATAAAGAAACATGAAACAGAATGAGTTAAAAAATTTAACAATTAAAGAGCTGAACAATCTTCTTGAAGAAAAAAGAATTCAGTTGGCCAAGTTAAAGATCGAAATTAAAAGAGGGACAGATAATAAAGTTCATCTCTTAAGTAGTTCCAAAAAAGAGGTTGCAAGGATATTAACCGAGTTAAATATAAGAAGATTATCATGAAAGAAACAAATAATAAAATCACAAAAAGACAATTTGTAGGTACTGTTGTTTCAAATAAACTTCCAAATACAGTGACAGTTAGAGTTATAAATAGTAAACTGAATCCGTTGTACAAGAAGGTTGTTAAACAGTATAGAAAGCATATGGCTCAAACAGATATAGAAGGATTGAATATTGGGGATAAGGTTAGAATAATGGAAAACAGACCTCTTTCAAAAAGAAAAAAGTGGTATGTTGTAGAAAAATTAGATAAATAACTTGTTTTTACTATGGTACAGTCACAGTCAAGATTAAAAGTAGCAGACAACACAGGCGCAAAAGAAGTAATGGTTATTGGCGTTCTGGGTGGATCAAAGGTTAGATATGGTAGTGTAGGAAGTATTATTTCCTGTACTGTTAAATCAGCTAATGTCGGTGGTGTTGTAAAAAACCACGATAAAGTATGGGCAGTAGTTGTTAGAACAAAGAAGGAAGTAAGTAGAAAAGATGGTTCATATATTAGATTTTCTGACAATGCGTGTGTAATTATTGATAAGAAATCTAGAGAACCAAGAGGTACAGCAGTATTTGGACCTATTGCAAGAGAAGTCAAAGACAAAGGTTTCAATAAGATTGCGAGTCTTGCACCTGAAGTATTGTAAAGACTAATTATAAATGACTATTTAGAAAGATATGAAGATTAGAAAAAACGACAAAGTAATGATTGTGAAAGGAAAAGATAAAGGTAAAACAGGTCTTGTATTAAGAACTTTTCCAAATAAAGATATGATTATGGTTGATGGTGTTAATCAATTTAAAAAACATCAGAAGGGAGAAGCTAAGGGAAGAGGTGAGATGATTACTATTACTAAACCAATGTATGTATCAAAGGTAGTATTGATTGACCCTGAAACAGATAAACCAACAAAGGTCAAATTCGTAATAGAGGATGGAAAGAAATATAGAGTTTCAAAGAAAACAAATAATAAATTGATTACTAAAGTTAATGTTGAGAAAGCAGAGCAAAACGAAGAAAAACCAAAGAAAACAAAAAAAGCATCATCAAAGTCAAGTAAGTAATAAAGAATCTTATGTGATCTGCGGTAGAAATAGTGTGTATGATGGGGTAAAATCTGGTAGAGTTGAAAGAATATACGTTTCTGAGAATGTTAGAAATAACGAAAAAATTCAGGAAATTATTATTGAGGCTAAGTCATTTAAAGCCAAAGTTGAAATTGTAGAGAAGAAAGAGTTAGAAAAGATCGTTAAAAATTTTACAAATCATCAGGGGATTGCTGCATTGTGTAAAAAACCTGCAAAAATTGAATTTGCGGATTTTTTAAATAATGCGGCAGAAAAAGATAATATTTGTGTTATCATGTTGACTGAGATTGAGTATGAGCAGAATATGGGGGCAATTTTGAGGACATTGAATGCAGCTGGGATTGATGGAGTTGTAATATCCAGTAGGATTAAAAATTACGATTCTATGGTCGTTAAGCGTGTTTCAATGGGAGCTTACGAACATGTGCCTATGTTTATACAGAATACTTTTATCGCAGCAAAGATGTTAAGAGAAAATGGATTTAGAATTGTAGGTGTTGAATCGTGCGGTGAAAAACCTTATACAAATGAGGATTTAACTGGAAAAATAGCGTTAGTATTTGGGGGCGAAGATAAGTCATTATCCCAGCCAGTTATGGATGTATGTGATGATATTGTAGTGATACCTATGTTGGGAGCCGTGTCGTCCCTCAATGTATCAGTTTCGATAGGAGTGGTAGCCTATGAAAGGCTTAGACAAGTAGTTAATAAATTATATAGTCAAAATTAAAACTAATTAAGATTAAAGATGAACGCATTAAAAGAACAATTTGATAAAGAAATAAGACAGAAATTACAAAAGTCTCTAGGACTTAAGAATATTATGTCTGTACCTACAGTAGAGAAGATATCAGTAAATATTGGTGCAGGTGATGCTTTACAAAATCCAAAATTTATTGATACATACGTACAAAATCTTTTGAATATTACAGGTCAGAAACCAGTAGTAGTCAAATCTAAAAAGGACGTATCAAACTTTAAATTAAGAAAGGGGAATAAGATAGGAGTTAAAGTAACACTAAGAGGAGAAAAAATGTGGGATTTTCTAGAAAAATTCACAAAAGCAGTTGTACCAAGAATTAAAGACTTCAGAGGTTATGATACCAAAGCTCTGGATAATCAAGGAAACTATTCGATTGGTATCAGAGAACACAATGTTTTTTTGGAAATTGATCCTAATAAAATCGAAAGATTACATGGGTTACAGTTTACAATAACTACAAGTACAGGCAATAAAGCTTATGCATTGGAGTTATTAAAAGAAATAGGAATACCTTTTAAAAAGTAAAGTTATATTATGGCAAAGAAATCAAACGTTATACAGGCTAGAAAATTAAAAATTAAGTCAAAGTACGGTGTAAGGGTGTATAATAGATGCCCTATCTGTGGAAGAAGAAGAGCTTATATGAGATTTTTTGATATGTGCAGAATTTGTTTCAGAAAGTCAGCACATAAGGGAGACCTAGTTGGTATCAAAAAAGCTAGCTGGTAAATTAATATAGTTAAGATTAATATTTTAAAATTATGGTAACAGATCCAATAGCAGACATGCTTACAACAATAAGAAATGGACTTGCAAGAAGACATGATAAGATATCAGTAACCTATTCAAAAATGAAAATAGGCGTTCTTGAGGTCTTGAAAGCAAGAGGAATGATTGGCGAATTTGAAGTCGTTGATACAGATAAGCTAGGCAAAAAGAAAAATATATCAATAGGTCTAAAGTATTACCAAGGTAAGCCTGCGATAACAACAATTAAAAGAGTGTCTAAACCAGGAAAAAGAATTTACACAGATTACAAAAGTATTCCTGTTGTAAAAAACAATTACGGGTTCGTTATACTATCCACGTCTAGAGGTATCAAAGATACTTTTACAGCTAAACGTGAGAAAGTAGGTGGAGAAATTATGTGTGAAGTCTTCTAAAAAATATGTCAAGAATAGGAAAAAAACCAATAACAATACCAGCAGGAGTTACTGTTGAAATTAAGATAAGTAAGAAAAGTTACAACATTACTGTCAAAGGACCAAAGGGAGAACTTGTAAAAAGCCTACCTGTATTTGGTGTCAGTATTTCTCAACAAGAAAATGAAATTATCGTTTCTACCAAGAGCGATGATACAGATTCAAAAGCAAAGTGGGGATTATATAGATCACTTGTAGCTAATATGGTTACAGGAGTGTCAGAAGGTATTATCAAAGAACTTGAAATGAAAGGTGTCGGTTACAAGGCTGAAATGAAAGGAGCAAATTTATCAATTGCAGCAGGTTATTCACATCCTGTAGTTGTTGTTCCAGAAAGTGGAATTTCATTTGAAGTTGCTAATAATGTTAATATTAAAATATCAGGAATTGATAAAGAGCACGTAGGAAATGTAGCTGCTAAAATTAGAGCTATCAGACCACCAGAACCTTACAAAGGTAAAGGTATAAGATACAAAGATGAAGTTGTCAGACGAAAAGCTACTAAGTCTCTTAAGAAATAAAATTAGTTATAAGAAATAGATTAGCAAAATGAAAAAGAGATTAACAAATTTACAAAAAAGGCATTTCAGAGTAAGATCAAAGATTACCGGAAGTACTGAACGTCCTAGATTATCAGTTTATAAAAGTAGCAAATACATTTATGCTCAGATCATCGATGATGAGAAGGGTATTACTTTGGTAGGTTTACATTCCAAATACAATGATGCAGGAAAGATGCCAAAAACAGAATCTGCAAAAAAATTGGGTGAAAGTCTAGCAAAAAAAGCTATCGAGAAAGGTATTACCACAGTTGTATTTGATAGAGGCGGTTACAAATATCACGGTAGAGTTAAATCTTTAGCTGATGCCGCTAGAGAATCAGGGTTAGTATTTTAAAATAAATTATTATGGCAAACACTCAAAATCTTGTAAAAAGAACAAAAGAAAGAGTACCTTCACAACTGGAGGAAGATGGATTATTAAAAGAAGTAATTCTTACTCGTCGTACTACTAAAGTTGTAAAAGGTGGTAAAAAAACCAGTTTTTCTGCTATGGTTGCCGTTGGTGATAAAAAAGGTCACATAGGAGTAGCAATTGGTAAAGCACCAGATGTCAGAAATGCTGTTGAAAAAGCTATTAAAAAGGCAAAGAAGAATATGATATCTGTCAACCTTTTTAAGAATACAATAACACATGATGTTGACGTTAAATTTGGAGCTTCACATATTTTACTAAAACCTGCAAAGAAAGGACGAGGTATGATTTCAAGTAATGTAATCAGAACTTTACTAGAACTTGCTGGGGTAAAAGATGTAGTTGCAAAAATGCACGGTACTTCAAATAAAATTACTAATACATATTGTATTATGAAAGCATTGAAGGAACTAAAACCAGCTAGAGTCAGTAAAGTTGTAAATGCAGAAGCACAAAAAGATGCAAGTATAAATGGAAATGTTCCAGCTACATCAAATGATAAACCAAAAACAGCCGCTTCAGCTAAGTAAACGAAGTTTTTAATTATAATTATTTTGAAATGAGTCTTTCAAAACTTGTAAAAATCAAAGATAGAGAAAAGAAAAGAGTCGGTCGAGGAATGGGATCTGGTAAAGGTTCTCATACTTCAGGTCGAGGACAAAAAGGTCAGACTTCAAGATCCGGTAATCAAATAAGAGCAGGATTTGAAGGTGGTCAAAACAGAATCGTTAGAAGATTGCCTAAATTAAAAGGAATTAGAACTTCAAAACAAGCTGATAGCAAATTTATGTCTCCAAAAAAGAGAACTAAAGTACAAGTAAGTTTGAATTTTTTAAACAAATTCAACGAAGGTGATATCGTAACAGAAAATATGATTCTTGAGATGAAGGGAGTCAAGGGATTGGTATATATCAAAGTTATCGATTCAGGTGAATTAGTAAAGAAAATAACCATTGATAGTATCAAAGTTACAGATGGTGCTAAACAAAAAATAGAAAAACTTGGTGGTAAAGTGTTATGAAAATTTTAAATACTCTAAAAGCTTCTTGGAGTTCTGAGGAAATCAGAAAAAGAATTATTATTACAGTTTTAATAATAGTTGCCTTCAGGATTCTTGCTGCAGTTCCTATACCAGGTATTAATCCTGATGCAATAAGAAGATTTTATAGTTCTGAAATTGGCGGTGCACTTCAATTTTTAAACACATTTACAGGAGGAACATTGGATAATATTTCAATTCTTTCTGTAGGTTTGGTTCCATTTATCAATGCCTCTGTTATCTTTCAGCTCCTTCCTACAATTGTCAAAAGACTTGAACAAATGCAGAAAGAAGGTGAACAAGGTCGAAAGAGATTAACTCAATACACAAGACTTCTAACTGTACCATTATCTGTTTTAACAGCTATTACTATATTCATTTCATTGAGTTCTGGATCGTCTCCAGTAATTGTAATGACTGATCCTCTAAGAATTGTTGCCACAATATCTATTTTAAGTGCTGGTGCTATTTTCATGATGTGGTTAGGAGAAATAGCTACTGAAAAAGGTATTGGTAATGGAATATCAATATTGATTATGGTTGGTATTTTAGCAGCTATTCCTAGTAGATTTTTAGCTGAAATAATGAAATTTCAAAATGTTAATGAATTTATAAAACTCGCTGTCTTTACCGTATTAATGATCGTATTGGTACTTGTGATAGCATATCTATTCAAAGTTACTAAAGATGTTAAAAGACTTTTTATCAAGTTACCATTATTAGCTTTTTCTATGATACTTACTGCAGGAATAATTATTCTGTATATGATACCTATCGAAATTGCTAATTATACTAATATCGATAAATTCAAAAGTGCTGCTACAGAATTTGCCAAAATTAAAGAAACCGTTCCTGTTGAATTAGGACTTATATTAGGTGGTGTTACTGTTATCATTGGATTCATTGTTATTTTCAATGAAGCCGCAAAAAACTTACCAATATATTTTTCTCGAAAGGCTTCTACTTCAGCTTCTGTTGCTAGAAAATCGTTTATGCCTTTGAAGATACTTCAAGCCGGTGTTATGCCTATCATTTTTTCAAGTGCATTATTACTATTTCCTTTCACATTGGCCAAGATTTGTATTGCATTTAAAGTACCAGTTGATTGGATTCAAAATTCATCAAATTCAATAATTTCATTTTTAGGACCTGAAGATTGGAGGTTTTGGACATTGAATTTCGTATTTACTGCATTCTTTGCTTATTTTTATACATTTGTACTTTTTAGACCAAATCAAGTTGCAGATAATTTAAAGAAAGGTGGAAGTTATGTTCCAGGAATTAGACCTGGTATCGAAACAGAAAAATACTTAACAAAAACAATGCTTCATCTTGTATTTGCTGGTGCAATGGTACTTGGTATCATGTCTACAGCTCAAGCTTTTACAGGTGGTAGTGGATTACTTGGAAATGTGAACTCAGGACAACAAAAATCCTTACTTTCTACAGTATTTACATCGGGCACAAGTCTTCTTATCGTAGTTGGTGTTGCTCTAGATACCAGAAGACAGTTCAAGTCATATCTAGCTCAACGAAATTATGAAGCTTTAATAGATGATATGGATGATTTCAATCTAGTTGATGCAGAAGGTGAAATTATTGAGAAAAAATTAACAAGAATACAAAAGTTGAAAGCATTACCAAAAAAAATTGTTTCTAAAAATATTAAAAACGATAAAAAGAAAGAAACAAAATCTGAAGTCAAAAAAACAGAAACTAAGAAAGTAAAGAAAGATAAAAAAGTAAGCTAAAAGTTTTTATCTTAAATAGTTTAACTTCAAAAAAACTAAATCTATTAATTGCTTCACTGCCAGCATAATGATAAATATTTGCATTTTAATACTATATTTGGTATATAATCATGTTTAAATAGAATATATATGCAAATTTTTTTAATTGGTCCCTCAGGTTCAGGAAAAGATACTCAGGCAAAGCTAATTTCACAAGAATATAATTTACATTGGATGTCAGTTGGAGATTTGCTAAGGCATCGTATGCTTGTCGATGATGAACACGGGAGACTTATAGCCTCTATTTTAAATGCAGGTGAACTTGTCGATTGGGCTCATCTACTTCCAATCATAAAAGAAGAAATTACTAAATATCCCAAAAATTATATTTGGACTGGATTTCCTAGAACCTTGGAACAAGCTGTAGATTTTGATGAACTGGTTAAAGATGATGAAAATCGATTAGATCTTGTTATAAACCTGAGTCTTTCAGAAGAAATTACGAAAAGTAGGATTGAGAATAGGAAAAACACAGATCAAAATGTAAGAGAGGATGATAAAAATGATGAAATTATACAAAGAAGAATGAATTGGTATAAGGATTCAATTAATCAGATTGAAGATTATTATAATGAAACAGGAAGATTAATGAGTGTTGATGCCTCTCGTGACATTCCTACAGTTTTTGAAGAAATTAAGAGAAGAGTAGAAGAAAAATTCTAAACTTCATTGAGTACAGAATTTTTTACAAAATCAATTTCAACTTTAATCAACACAAAGTTGGTATAAGTTGAGTGACAGTAAAAAAGTGCCATACAATATTCTGGTATTAAATATTCATAGGATATGTTTGTTTAGAAAACATGAAGTTTTAATTCATATTGAAAATATCTTATAAATATATAAAAACTTTTAATATATCCCATAAATACGATATAATTAGACTTAATAATATTCATTATGAGTAATCTATTATTGGGTGTTGTCTGTTATGATAAATATATAAAAGAACATTTAACTGTTCCTGGAGGAGTTATCTTACATAATTCTTATCATCTAGCTTCACTGGGATGTGAGCATACATTATGTACACGAATAGGAAGTATAAATCCTGAAATATTTATTGAATTTTTTAAAAATAATTCTATACCAGTGAATGGAGATTATATTTTAGATGGCGAATCTTCATCAATTGATATAAATATTATTGAATCAGGTGAAGCTAAACTTGATAACATTGTCAAAGGTGTTTCAGAAAATTTTGAATTGACTGTTAAAGAAGAAAGATTATTATATGACTCAATAAATGTTCATATAGCATTATCTGAACAAATAACTCCAGAATTTGAAAGACTTTGTTATAACCATTCATTCGATGGTAAAACTGTTTCAGTCGATTTTATGGATTTACGACATACTAAAATTGAAAAATTTAACGAATATTTTAAATACATAGATATTGCCTTTATTGGATGGAATGGAAACATGGACGATCCCGTAATTGATAACATTAAAGATATAGCTCAAAAATATAATATTTTAGTCGTTATAACTTTTGGAGAAAAAGGAATTATTGTTTACGATGCTAGAATACCTGAATTCAAAATTAAAATTTATCAAGTAAATGCAATAGAAGTAGAAGAAAATACAAATGGATGTGGAGATGCATTCATATCATATTTTCTAAATGAATATTGGAAAACAGAGGATTTGAATAAATCGATAGAATTTGGCAAGGTGGCTGGTGCAGAAGTTACAAAATGGAAATTTGCTCTTCCAGAAAATGCATATAATTTGAAATTGAAAGCATGAAAAAATATATTAAATCTATCGATGAGATTAATAAAATATCCGAAAGTTGTCGGTTATTGGCTCAAATGATGCGTGAATTGGAACCTATGGTAAAAATTGGTACTACACCTCTAGATATTGATAAATTTGCCTATGATTGGATACTTTCACATGGAGCACAAAATGCTTTTCTAGGTTATGGTGGATTTCCAAACACACTTTGTATAGGTGTTAATGATATGGCTACTCATGGAGTCCCAACTGATCGACCATTTCAAGACGGTGATCTCGTTACGATAGATTCTGGATTAAAATTTGATGGTATGTATTCAGATATGGCAAGAACATATTTGATAGGTGACGTTGAAGAAGAAAAGAAAAAATTCGTAAATGTTGTGAAATCTGCATTAGATACTGCTATTTCTCGTGCAAGACCAGGAGGTTACATTGGTGATATTTCCTTTGCTATACATTCTTCTGTTAAACCATATGGTTATAATCCATTAATTGAATATGTGGGGCATGGAATTGGAGAAAGACTACATGAAGAACCTGCTATTCCTGGTGCTTATGGCAAGCCTGGAGACGGAATAATGCTGAAGCCAGGTATGACGATTGCTATTGAAACATTAATAAATATGGGACAACCAAAAGTTATAGTTTCAAAAAAGGACGGATGGACGACACATACAGCCGATGGTTCCATGTTTGCATTGTTTGAAGACACAGTTTTAATCACAGAAAATGGTCGAAAAATACTAACGAGACCTTAAATTTTCAATATAAATTGACAATATCTTTTTATTGAAATCATCAAAATAAGTAATAATAAGTCTAGGAACGGATAATAAGCAAAAGAACTGCTCTTTAGATTAGTGTCTAAGCTATTGATAAAATCGTCTAAATGTAGTATATTTCATATGCTTTTATGGATATCAATTGTGGTATCTTGTACTCTTATTAACTTAATATACGCGTTGTTAGTCTATGACCCAGAAATTTGAAGCTGAAGGAATTATCGTGCAGGCATTGCCAGGAACTGAGTTCATGGTTGAGCTTGAGTTAGGCGGTAAAAAAAGAATTTTAAAGGGTTATGTTTCGGGCAAAATGCGACAAAATTATATTAAGATATTGCCGGGTGATAAGGTAAAAGTCGAATTGACACCCTATGATAAGAATATTTGCAGAATAATTTATAGATCAAAGTAATTATGAAAGTTAGAGCATCTGTTAAAAAATTTTGTTCTGATTGTTATATAGTCCGACGTGAAGGGGTGAACTATGTATATTGCAAACGAGACCCAAAACACAAACAGAGACAAGGCGCTGGTCATGCCAAATCAGTTAAGAAGACCAAAAAATCAAGAGGACAATAATTTATTGATATAGTTAATAATATTTATCTATGCAACCAAAGCAAACAAATATAAGAATTTCTGGAGTTGATATTCCGGTAAAAAAACAAGTACAGTATTCGTTACAGTATATTTTTGGAATAGGTCCAAAACTAGCTAATGATATTTTGAAAAATGCTGGTGTAGAACCAACCAAGAGAGCATTTGATCTTACAGATGCTGAAGTACAAAAAATCAGAGTATTAATAGAAAAAGATCCTGAAAAATATGAAGGTGGACTTAGACAGCAGATTTTTCAACATATCAAAAGATTAAAAGATATCAGATGTTACAGAGGTATTAGACATAAAGTAGGTCTACCTGTAAGAGGTCAGAGAACTAGACATAATGCTAGAACTAGAAAGGGCAAAGTAAAGATTGCTGTTGGGGGATTGAAGAAGAAAGAAACCAAATAAATAGTATATTAAGTAATAGTTAATTAATTATGGCAAAAGCTAAAGATACAAAAAAAGGAACTGCTAAGAAGGTTGTAGCAAAAAAGAAAGTTGTTGTAAAAAAGAAAGTAAAAAAATCAGTTCATAAAGCTAGAGTTTTTATTTCTGCTTCATATAACAATACAATTGTTACGATATCAGATCCTGAAGGAAATGTATTATGTTCCAGTAGTTCAGGTATTGTTGGTTTCAAAGGTTCCAAGAAAAGCACACCTTATGCAGCAATGAAGGCTTCAGAAGATGCAGCTATTAAATCAATGAAATTCGGAGTGAAAGAAGCTGATATCTTTTTATCAGGACCAGGCAATGGTAAACAAATGGCAATTAAAGGAATTAAGGATGGTGGAATTACAATCCTTACTTTAAATGATGTTACACCTATCCCTCACAATGGGTGCAGGCCTGCTAACAGACGAAAACAATAATTCTAATTTAAATGTATTATCTTTAAATATGGCACGTTATACTGAGGCAAAATGTAAATTATGTAGAAGAGAAGGCACAAAGTTATACCTAAAAGGTAACAAATGTCTATCCTCAAAATGTACTGTTGAAAAAAGACCTGGAGGTCCTGGTATGCATCCTGCAAAAGGTCGTATGTCTGGATACGGTAAACAGTTTCGAGAAAAACAAAAAGTAAAAAGAATATATGGAGTATTAGAAGCTCAATTTAGAAGATTTTACTCAATGGCTGCAAAAGATAAAATGCAGACTGGTGCAAAATTACTTCAATTGTTAGAAAGAAGATTGGATAATGTTATGCATAGAATGGGAGTTACAGAATCAAGAAATCAAGCAAGACAAATGATAAATCATGGTCATGTTACTGTAAATGGAACTAAAGTTTCTGCACCTTCCTTTTTAGTAAAAGTTGGTGATGAAATAGTATTCCTAAAAGAAACTGTTGCAAAAGATATGGTTACAGAAATGCAATCAAATGCAAAGAATATCAAGGTTCCTCAATGGATTGAAGTTTCAGAGTTTGGTCATGCAAAAATCACAAAATTACCTGATAGATCTATGATCGATCAAAATGTATCCGAGCAACTAATTGTCGAATACTACTCTAGATAATATTTTAAAATACACAAATTATTATGATTGATGTAACAAAAATCAACATACAAACTGTAGCAGAAGACAGCACTTATGGTGAATTTGTCATGGATCTTCTTCCAAGAGGATATGGGTATACATTGGGTACACCTATAAGAAGAACACTTTTGACATCTATGAGTGGTTCTGCAATTACGTCTGTAAAAATCAATGGTGTAAAACACGAATTTTCTACAATAACTGGTGTGAAAGAAGATGTATTGAAAATTTTACTAAATTTAAAAAAGATTATAGTAAAAAATCACACAGATAAACCACAAGTTATAACACTGAGTGTTAAAGGGCAAAAAACAGTAACAGCAGGTGACATTGATAAAAATGCATTAGTTGATGTTATTAACAAAGATCTTGTTATTGCAGAGATGACAGCAAAAAGTGCAGCTATTGAAATAGAAATGACAGTAGAGAATGGAGTGGGTTATGTTATTGCAGATAACTTACGAAGAAGTAAGATTGGAACAATTCCACTAGATGCTAATTTCAGTCCTGTTGAAAGAGTTTCTATGGATGTATTTCCAACAAGAAGCGGTCAAGAAACTGATTTAGACAAACTTGTTCTGAAAATATGGACAAGAGGTAATGAAAAACCAAGTGATGTTCTAAAAAATGCTATTGATCATCTTAAATCAATTTTTTCTGGAATGAGTGGTGTAGGTTCTGTGGAAGCAGAAGAGGAAGTATCCGAAAAAGAAGTAAAAACTTCCAAAGCCACCAAAACAGTAAAGAAGAAAACTACAAAGAAGACTAAATAAAAAATTATGAGACACAGAAATACAGTATTAAAACTAAATAGAGCTAAACCAGAAAGAGTATCTATGGTTAGAAATCTTTTGAAAAGTATTATTAAACATGAAACAATTAATACTACTGAATCAAGATATAAATCATTAAGATCACATTTTGATAGACTTGTAACTGTTGCGAAAGCAGGCGATAATACAGCTACTAGAAGAGTATTTAACATTTTGAGAGATAAAGAATTATCTATGAAAATGATTAATGATATTGCAAAACGATACGAAACAAGAAACAGTGGTTATTTGAGAGCTTATAAACTTGAAAATAGACAAGGCGATAATGCAAAAATGGTTAAAATTGAACTTGTGAAATAAAAAAATATGAAAACAGTAAGTACAAAACCAAATATGATAGAGAAGAAATGGTATGTTATTGATGCTGATGGTCAAACATTAGGCAGATTAGCTACAAAGGTTTCAGCTCTTCTAATTGGAAAACACAAAACTTATTTTGGTTCAAATCTTGATTGTGGAGATAATGTAATAGTTATTAACACTAAAGGAATCAAAGTAACTGGCAAAAAGCTAGAAGATAAGACCTATTATACATATTCAGGTTATCAAGGTGGTTTAAAATCAAGAAGTTTACAAGAACTTAATGATGTCAATCCAACTAAGGCACTTGAGATTGCAGTTAAAGGTATGCTTCCAAAGAACAAAATGGGCAAAACAATGTTATTGAAACTTCATTTATATGCAGATTCAGAGCATAAACATGAAGCTCAAAAGCCTGAAGTTTTAAAGTAAATTAGGTAAAAAATAAAATGATAAAAACAACAGTAAAGACAACAAACGAAACAAATCAGGCAGCAGTGGTCAAAGCCGCAGTTGGAAGAAGAAAACGTGCAGTTGCAAGAGTTAGAATGTATCTTGGAGAAGGTGAAAGCTTGATTAATGGTAAACCAGCAAATGATTTCTGTCATACAGTTAATCAAAAAAAGCAAATTGCTAATCCATTAATTGTTTCAGGTTTAACAGAAAAATACTATTATTCTGCAAAAGTAGTTGGTGGTGGTATTAATGGTCAGGTTGGTGCTGTAGCTCATGGTATTTCAAGATGTATAGCAGAGTTATCAGATTCATTAAGAACAACAATGTCACAAAATGGACTTTTACGAAGAGATCCAAGAGAAAAAGAAAGAAAGAAGATTTATAGAGTTCGAGCTAGAAAAATGCCTCAGTTCGCAAAACGTTAATCAATTGTTCAAATTTTACCAAATCCCAGTTTATTCTGGGATTTTTTTTTCCACTTCTTTTGGGAAAGATTAGGTTGTTATTTTTTTCCTCCCTTGATCACCTCCTTGGTAAGGAGGGGAAAAGTCCGACAGTCGCCCTTCGACAAAGCTTGTACTGAGCTTGCCGAAGTGCTCAGGGTGACAACAAGAGTACATGGATTCCTGCTTTCGCAGGAATGACAGATCAGCGGGAGTGTGGGTTGACATCGAATTGAAAAAGATGTCATCCCGCTGAGCGGGATCTCGGTAATTAATCCAACAGTCGCCCTTCGACAAGCTCAGGGTGACAACTTTAGACCGTCGGTTTCAAAATATTTCGATGAGATGCCGCTAAGCTGCAAGACGGTTTTCACGACATAGAGTACATACAATCTACTGATATTACATAATTTCCGAAACGAGTGGCTTTTTCATATCTTTTCTTACCACTCGCAATCATATAGAGAAAAAAAAGTCAGTAACTGGTAAAATAGTAAAATTCAGTAATATTCAAAGTTATTTTAATGTCAGTTTTTAATGAGTGTTTACGTATTTTATTATAATTGTTATGGCAGAAAAAACATCATTGGTAATTAAAAATACTACAATTACTCATAACCAGAGTAAAATTAATAGTTATAATCAAAAACGACATAAGTCATCGCAAAAAATTACTAATAAAGTAAAGACTAAATTCGTACATATAAAAAGAAAAATATTTATTAGATTTGGCAAATATAAGTTTCTTTTATACATAATTCTTTTTATAATCATAATCTTAATGATAACTTTTGCCTTTCCTATGAAATTCTTTACTTCAGATAATAAAGTTGAATCTCAGACAAATATTGATGATATTCAAAAAGTGCAATTAGAAAATGATAAAAAGAATGATATCTTAAATGTTACGGATACTCCAATTCATACAACACTTCCAACAATTATTCCGACTACTACTTCAGATACTGTTTTAGAAAAAATTAAAAGCTTAGATAAAATGATATTTTTTCCTGTTGATAAAAAAACTCAATTAGAAAGTAATTTTGTTCCTAATAATTTAGAATCTTTGACGGCTAAAGGAATTACAGCTTCATCTGAAAATGACAGAATGAGAAAGGAGATTATAGCTGATTTAAAAAATATGTTTGATGATGCCAAAAAAAATGGTGTTTTACTAAGGGTTTTATCACCATATCGTTCTTACACATATCAGGACACATTATTTAATATGTATGTACAAGAAGCTAAGGCAAGAGGACTTACAGAAGAGCAGGCAATCGTGGAGGCTAATAAAAGTAGTGCGAAACCTGGTTTTAGTGAACATCAATTAGGAACAGCGTGTGATGTTGTTTCAAGTGAAGATTATACACTTGATTATACAAATTCAAATAAACAAGCTTGGGAATGGTTAAAGAATAATATGGAAAAGTATGGCTTTGTACTATCTTATCCTGAGGGAAAAGATGAAATTACAGGATATATTTTTGAACCATGGCATATTAGATGGGTAAGTCTTGAAGTTGCTCAAGACATTAAAAATACAGATTATAAAAATATAGATAATGGAAATACAACGACAGGATATCTCAAACAAGTTTGGGAAAAGATAAAATAAATATACCTTTATTAATTAACTTTTATCGATTATGAAAAAAATACAATTATATTTAGTTTCCGTTCCAATGGGAAACTACGATGATATAACACTAAGAGCTATAAATATATTAAAAAATGCAAATTTCATAATATGTGAGGAGTATAAGGAAGCAAAAAAACTGCTTCATCATTTACAGATAGAAGGCAAAGAATTAGTTTCGCTTAATGAACATAATGAATATAAAACTGCAGAAGATGTTATTGAAAAAGTTTTAACCTCAGAAAACGTAGCATTGATATCTGACTGCGGGACACCGGTTTTTAATGATCCAGGCTTTATATTAGTTGAAGCAGCGTTAAAACAAGATATCGAATTAATACCAGTTCCGGGTGCTAATTCATTACTTCCTGCCTTGATAGCGTCTGGATTTAAACCAGATAGATTCTTCTATTATGGTTGGTTTTCTCCAAAGACAGAGATAAGACAGTCAGAAATGAAGCGTTTGAAAAACATGAATGAATTAATAGTGATTTATGAAACGCCATATAGATTAAAGGCAATACTAACAGACATAAAATCTACTTTTGGAGGATCTGCCAAAATTGTTGTTGCATATGAATTGACTACAGAGAATGAACATTTTTTCAGAGGGGCAGTTTCCGATATTTTAAATAAAGTAGAAAAAGATGGTATTAAAGGTAATTTTGTACTTCTTCTTGATAATAGGAAAAGATAGTCTTCTATCGATGAGATATACTTTAATTGATATAGCTTAAACATTGCATTAAAATAGCTTTGTTTAAAAACTAATTATTTTATAATTTATTTTATGTCTGGTCTTATTGATTTGATTATTCCCCGTGAAAAGAAATTTTTTGAATTGTTATATAAACAAATAAAAATTCTTGAAAGTTCGGTAAATTCTTTAAACTCTTTTCCTGAAGGTAAGTTTACATCAGATATGTTGAAGAAAGCCCTCAACGAAGCACGAAATTATGAGGTAGAGAGTAGTAAAATATATATGGAAGTAATTGACTCTCTTCATAAAACTTTTATTACACCAATTGATCGAGATGAAATAAAAGATATTTCTAGAAAAATTCATAAGGCAGTTAATGGAATCAAAAAAATTAATGCTACTCTTTACTATTTGGAGAATATAAAATTTGATGAATATTTGAAAAAACAGATTGTTATTTTGAAAGACATTACTGATATTTTAGAAGTTGCATTTCAGAAACCATTATCATTGAAAGATAATAAAGTAATATTGCAAAAGATTGCTCCTATGGAAAATCAGGCTGATGAAATTCATGACGATGCTATTAAAGACCTTTTTAAAAATACAAAAGATGCTGTTGTAATTATGCGACAAAAAGAATTGTATGAAGTGGTCGAAAAAGCTATAGATCGTGTAAATCACATATCCGATACATTAGAAACTATATTAATTAACAATTCCTGAAATCATGGCACTCGCGATTCTAATTATTGGCATTGCTTTATTTTTTGATTTTCTAAATGGTTTTCATGATAGTGCAAATTCAATTGCAACTGTTGTTTCAACACGAGTTATGAAACCACATCAAGCTGTAATGATGGCTGCTTTTGCTAATTTCATTGGAGCCTTTGTTTTTACTACTGCTGTTGCTGCAACAATTGCGAAGGGCATTGTTACACCATCTGGAATAACATTAACTACAATTTTGGCAGGTTTATTAGGAGCTTGTTTGTGGAACATTATTACTTGGTATTTAGGTTTGCCTACTTCGTCTAGTCATGCACTAATCGGTGGTATGATTGGAGCTGTAATTGTAAAAGCTGGCACTGGTGCTCTTGTTATGGATGGTATTATCAAAACTTTTACCTTTATTCTAATTGCTCCGCTTTTGGGTGTATTTGGTGGAATTGTATTCACAATTATATTATTACTGATTATTAGAGGTAGATCATCAAAATCAATTTCTGGCTTATTTAAAAAAATGCAAATAGGCTCTTCGTTTTTATATAGTTTGAGTCATGGAACAAATGATGCTCAGAAAACAATGGGAATTATTGCATTAACTTTAATAGCAAGTGGTTATATTTCAAAGTCTTCAGAAATACCAATATGGGTAATATTATCTTCTCATGCTGCTATAGCATTGGGAACATATTTAGGAGGATGGAAAATTGTCAAAACAATGGGTACTAAGTTAATACATTTAAGACCATTTGAAGGCTTTTGTGCTGAAACTGCATCAGCTGTGACTCTTTTTACAACTGCAGCAATGGGAATTCCTGTATCTACTACACATGTAATTGCAGGTGGAATTATTGGTGTTGGAACCGTAGAAAACGCAAAGAAAGTAAAATGGATTACAACAAGAAAAATATTTATGGCATGGGTAGTTACTATTCCAGTATCTATTCTTTTTGGAATGATTTTTTCACTAATTATCAAATAATCATTTATTAGCATTATTTCCATAACCGGTGCTATAATTACGTAACGCTTTGATGCGGTTATCACCGCGGAGCAGCAAGAAGAAAGATCTGTATTAACATTTTTAGTTTATCTAGATTTATTAGACCTTGCCGGTTAGCACGAAATAGCTAGAAAAGTTCTTTGAGACTTTAGTTTCAGAGGGGAAATAGGACGGTACGAGCTAAATAGCTCCCTATATGTATTGGATAAACCAGTATTTATAGGGAGCTTTTTTAAACTTTAAAAAAATGCAAAGTATATTAAAACAATTGAATTTATTTTTGAATACTTTTTCAGTAGGTATTGATAATGGTTTATTTTATATAAAAAAGTTAAAAGATATTTGCATCCTAGTTGGGGAAAATATTGAATAATTAATTTTATATATGAATGTTTTTTATGAATAATGAATTTACAATTGAGAAAACTAAGGTGAGTGATGCAGAAGGAATATATGATGTTTTCCATCTTGTCTGGTTGGATACTTATCCGAGAGTACAAGAAGATGAAAAATATAATATTACGGTAGAAGATATTGAAGAACGATATGTAGATAGAAAAGGAATGGTAAAAAGTAGAGTGAAAATCTTGAACATATCCAGACTGATGTTGAAAAAGAATCGTGGGTTGTGAGAAATTCTGCTGGTAGGATCGTTGGGCTTTGTTATAGTACAAATAGTAAAGATGAGAAGAGGGTTAATGCTATATATGTTTTACCAGAATATCAGGGAAAAGGAGTGGAAAAGATGCTTATGTCTGAGGCTTTACAATGGATTGGAGATGATGAAACTGTTTATTTAAACGTTGCTACATTTAATGAGAAGGCGATTGGTTTTTACAGGAGATTCGGTTTTGAAACTACTCGAAATATGCCTGAAGAATTTAGAGATTTTGGTGGAAAGATGAAGGTAATACCAGAAACAGAGATGGTGAGAAAGGGGAAATGAGATATAAGTTTAATTAGAAATTTCTCCTCCTCGGAGGAGATCCCTAGAGGGGAGAGGAGGGTTAAAAATTAATTAGAAAGTTAAAAATTAATAATATTTAATAAAATTAATATGGCTACAAAAATACAAAAAGTTCAAAATCAACCAAATTTTCCTGAAATGGAAGAAAAAGTAAATTCTTTCTGGAAAGAAAATAGAATATTTGAAAAATCCGTTGAACAAAGAGATATTGATAATTCTTATTCTTTTGTTGATGGGCCACCATTCGTTTCGGGCATGCCTCATTATGGTCATCTTCTAACATCAATTGCCAAAGATGTTGTTCCCAGATATTGGACAATGAAAGGTAAAAGAGTTCGACGTGTTTGGGGATGGGACTGCCACGGTTTGCCTATTGAAGAAAAAGTTAATAAAAAATTTGGTATAAAATCTAGCGCTCAATTAGAAGCCGATATGGGCGTCGAAAAATATGTCCAAGAGTGCAGAAAATGGGTAGAAAATACATCAAATGACTGGAGATGGTACATCGATAAAATTGGTCGATGGGTTGATATGGAAAATGCCTATTACACAATGAATGTTGGTTATATGGAATCTGTAATATGGGCTTTTAAGCAAATGTATGAAAAAGGCTTTGTATATAAAGGAAAACGAACTTCATTGTATTCTACAGATACATCAACGCCTGTTTCAGGATTTGAAGTGGCTATGGATGCAGATAATTATCGTGATGTTGATGATTTGAGTATTTTTACAAAGTTTAAGTTGAAAGAAACTGATGTTAAAAAAATTTTAAAAAAGTCCAACGGGATCCTTCGACAAGCTCAGGATGACAAGTTTATTCGAGATGACATAGAAGTGGAAGCTCAGGATGACAAGTTTATTCGAGATGACATAGAAGTGGAAGCTCAGGATGA
>JBAXGO010000007.1:0-33856 GCA_037139335.1 bacterium | reverse complement strand
AATATATAACCTCTCTGTCACGCTTAGCGTGACATCTCCCCTTTTTTAAAAGGGGAGATTAAAAACAAGGGCGACTGTAGGAATGTTCTACGGGCTCACCATGACAACTAAAAATGTAATACCGCTCATCAGCGCCTCACATATTTAACCTCTCAATTTGTTATCTATAGAGAGTCCTATAGTACAGAAAGTCTTGAATATAGGCTATTCGAAAAAGTAGTAAAAAGTGCCTAAAATATGGAAATAATAGACCAAAAATGCTATAATAATGCAGTTATTTAATACATATGGCAAACATATAAAACCTCAGTATTCTAGCACCATTATTTTTTCCTTTTAATATCTTAAATCAACGCTTATGCGGTTACTACCGTACAGAATTGTTACTAAGTTAATTGTTATATTGTTGGCTTTTGTACCGTATTTATTGTCTATTGCTCACGCTCAGAGTACAACTGAAATCAGTTCAGAAAAGCAGATGTTTCTGCAGTTCATTAAACAACCTAGTAAAATAGTTAGTCAAAAAGCTAATATTATTGAGAAGAAAGAACCAGAAGCTCCTGTCGTAATTGTAGAAGTTAAGCCTATTAAAGCTCAACCTTCTGCAAATGTGCCAAAAAGCTGTTTACCTTATTATGATATGGTTTCTGCTGCTAGTGAAAAATATAACGTTAGGGAATCATTACTGATAACTCAGTTATACAAAGAAAGTGGATGTAATCCAAATGCAGTTTCAAAAACAGGTGATTATGGTATTTGTCAGATACATTTATCTGCTCATCCTGATGTGACTCAAGAACAAGCATTAAATCCTGAATTTTGTATAAATTTTCAGGCTGAAAAAATGATGTATCTTCAAAGTAGTTTTGGTAATGAATACGAAGCACTTAGAGCATATAACTGTGGTTTATATGGTGCTAGAAATCCATCATGTGGTTCTGCATATGCTAATAGTATTTTAGCTGATTCGTACTAAGACGCCTTCTTCTTCCCTCGCGGCTCTGCTGCGTGGAAAATTTTTATGTGATATTTGATTAACTCTTTCTGTACAAGTGCTGGTTTACCATAATAATTCATACATTCTTTTAATTCTTTACAACTTGCTAACCAGTCTAAAATTTCAATAGGTGTAGGGCTATCTGCTATTTTTGAATAATCAACTATAGCTTTATGTTTCTCTGGTATACTTTGAATATTCTTTAATTTAGGTAAATATTCTAATAATGGACCTAATGCTGCTCTGAATAGTGGTTCATCTCTTAATCCATTATTTAAATGTTCTCCTAAAAATATTGTACATGCAGGTTTAATAGAATTTTTATAACAAATTGGACAGAATTGAGAGTAAATAGGTCTTCTAATTCCTGACATATGATAAGTTATGAATAAGAAAAAAATAATAAATAATTATACATCAAATATATAATTATTCAAAATGTTTATTGCCATTTTCCTTTATTAAACCTGCTGAAGTACTTAGGGTGATATAATTTTTAACTATTAATTCTTAACTCTTTACTTTTCGCTGTTAATTTTTGTCTACACAACTTTGAGCCTTTTGTTGTATATAATTCCAACGAGATTCCTCATTTCATTCGGGATAACATATTTTTTTAAACGTATATTTTTTCTTCTTTGTGAGAAATATCAACCCCCCCTTAACTATCCTTCCATTATCTAGTAAAATCAGTTGTTAAACTTTATTATCATTGATATGGCAAAAATTCAGTACGATTACACAAAACCAGCTCGCACGCGTATGGCACCGTCACCAACGGGAGAACTACACCTTGGTACTTTGCGCACAATTCTATATAACTATGCATTAGCTCGTCGCACTGGAGGTAAATTCCTATTTCGTATCGAAGATACTGATGAAAAAAGAGCTGTTGAAGGTTCAATTGATAGACTTCTGGATGGTACTTTAGCTTTTGGTATTGATTGGGATGAAGGTCCTAGGAAAGGTGGTGATTATGGTCCTTATTATCAATTAGAAAGAGAAAAAGCAGGTATATATAAGAAAGAATATGATCGATTATTGTCAGAAGATAAGGTTTATCGTTGTTTCTGTTCTGAAGAAAGATTGGTGCAAATGCGAGAAGAAATGAAAGCAAGCGGCAAAGCTCCCATGTATGACAGACTTTGCAGAAATTTATCTCAAGAAGAAATTGATCAGAATTTAAAAGAAGGCAAACCATATACTATTCGTATCAAAATACCTTTGAATCAAAAACTAGAATATGTCGATCCAATGCGTGGAAAAATGTCATGGAATACTTCTGATATAAATGATTATGTATTAGTTAAATCGAATAATGTTCCTACTTATCACGGTGCTGTCGTAATTGATGATTATTTAATGAAAATAACTCATGTATTTCGAGGTGCAGAATATATTTCTTCGATACCTGTTTATGTATTACTAGCACAGTTTTTAGGATATGAGCCTCCTATTCTTATTCATCCATCAGTTCTTTTAAGTCCAGTTGGTAAAGGCAAAATGAGTAAAAGAAAAAATGGCGAATTAGTTTTTGCTAGAGTATATCTGGATAAAGGGTATCCTCCACAAGCAGTATTGAATTTTTTGATGTTTTTGGGCTGGTCACATCCTGACGAAAAGGTAAATATTTTAAGTCTTGAAGATTTTTGTAAAGTTTTTTCACTAGAAAGATTACAACCACAACCATCTAAGGCCGATTTCGCTAAAATTGATTGGTACGGTGGTCAATATATTAGAATGATGAGTCTTGATGAATTATTTAATAATATAAATAATTGGATATCAAATATTTCGAATGAAGAGTTGAAAAAATCAGCAGAAGTTTGGATTGATAGAATTAAACTTGAACCAGTTCACTTCAATAAAGTCTTAGCACTTTTACAAGATAGACTTAGAAAATATAGCGATATGTTTGAACTCGGAGAATTCTTTTATAGTCTACCAGTTTATGATTCTACTTTTGATTGGACCAAAACTAATCACGACGAGTTGGAATGTAAGGCTGTGATCCAAGGCTTAAATAAAGAATTATCTGCTGTCGTAGAAAACAATGGCTGGACACAAGAAAAATGGGAAAAGGCAATAAGAGATTTTTCAGAAATTTGCGGATGGAAGCATGGTGATATGTTTATGCTTCTACGTCTTTGTATCGTAGGATCTCCGTATAGTCCAAATTTATTAGATAGCATGAATTTGCTTGGTGCAGAAGAATGCTTAAATAGAATGGCTTGAAATTATTCAAATATTTCCATATTTAATTGATTTTGATGCTTGCGGATAAATCGACAATGAAAGAATTAAATAAGCTCATGCAAAGATTGTCGGTTTATGAAGTATTTAATCATACTCAACCATATAATCAAATAACAAGATCGCTATTGGCATTTCGCTATTTATCGAGTATAGAATTTGAAAAAGTCTATAATTACGGTCAACAAATTATAGGTCCTGATTTTTCTTTTACTAGAAGTGTTGCATGTGATCAGGTTGATATGAAAATTTCACTTGGAAAGGACATGTTTTTATACTATAGATTATCATCTGATTTCAATGGAGATAATTCGTTCATTGCGTATCGAAATTGCAAAACAGGTTGGGGATATGTATTTGACGAAAATGAAAAAATAACAGTATTTGATGATTCTAATAAAAATTATTTAAATGATAAAGAAAAATTTCAAATGGTATCTTTATCAATTTTTGCTTCTATTAGTTTACTAAATAAAATTTTAAAACGTAAATAACTATATGATAAAATTTTTTTCTGGTAAAATATCGTATTAATTTTTTCCTGAAAAAAATATGATGTTCAAAAATAATAAACAGTTGAATTCATCCAGTATTAATCAAATTAATTTTGATTATATGGATAATGATATTTATTATTTTGATTCAGCATGTCAAACTCTTAGACCACAACAAGTTATTGATGCACAGGATGAGTATTATCATGAATACAATGCCTGTGGTCATCGCGTGAAATATAAATGGGGACAAATTGTAGACGAAAAAGTAGAAGAAACAAGAGCATTATTATTAGAAGCTTCTGGTAAAAATTCAAAAAATTATACAGTTGCATTTACATTGAATACTACTATCGGAATAAATTTTGTTCTACAACAATTAAATCCAAGTAAATTTGATAAAACTGTAACTTCAGAAATAGAGCATAACTCTGTCTTTCTAACTACTATGACTTGGGCTCAAAGACATAATAAAAAAAGAATTGTACTTCCTAGATTGGTCGATGGTGAATTGGATTATAAAAAAGATGATTTGAAAAATGCTGTTGTTGTTGTAAACACAACAAGTAATATAGATGGAAGAAATTTATTAAATGCCAAACAATTAGCTGATGATGTCCATGAAATGGGCGGAATCTTGCTTCTTGATGCCTGTCAGTCATATGCTCACTTACCAGAATTGTTAAAAAATGTAGACTTTGATGCTGCTTTTGGGTCTGGTCACAAAATGTATGGGCCTAGTGTAGGATTTATTGTAATAAAAAAAGACTTATTAAAAAATCTTGATTGTTATCTTATTGGAGGGAGTACTGTCCAAGATGTTCAATTAGACTCCTTCGAATTAATTGATAACGACGAAGAAATATATTCTAGGATTGAACCAGGTTTGCAAAATTTTGCTGGAATAATTGCTCTAGGTGAATCGATAAAATGGTTTAAGCAATTCAAAAAAAATGGCTTATCTGCTCATGAATATGAAGTCACGCTTCAGAAAAAGTTAAATGAAGGATTGAAAAGTGTTGATAATTTAGTCATGCTTTATGACAAACCAAGTTCGGTTGTTTCAATATATTCAGAAAAAATTGACGGTCATAGACTTGGAACTTTTCTTGGTGAGAAAAAAATAATGTGCCGAACAGGTTATCATTGTTGTCATTATTATTTGAAAAATTTAAAAAAATATCCACCGCTATTTAGAATTAGTCTAGCACTTCATAATGATGAGAAGCAGATTGAATTTTTAATAGAAAATTTAAAGTTAATGTTGAAGTAATTCATAATATATTCACATGATTACTTTTAAATTGATCAACTGAATGATATGCTAGTGCGTACCTGAGGGGTAGGTAAAATAATTAATAAATCAATATAAAATGTTTTGTATCGCTGTCTTTATAATATTCTTGATCTTATATCCTATTCTTGGAATTTTTTCTCCAGAATATAGAAGGATGTTCAAGAAAGCTTGGGTTTGTGCCTTTAAAAGAATTACATTCAAACCATGTGATATAAGTTTCGGTGAAGAATTGAAAAATAAAATATTGAGTAAATTAGTTTTTAAATTTCCTAAAACAGCTAAATTTATAGATAGAACAGCTACATATTGGGCTTTTGCATTTATCGCATTATCTGTGTGGAGTTTAATATACGTGATTATTGGTGGCTTGAATCTATGGGTATATGATACTTGTGATCCTCAAAATGGCGAATCATGTGCATTAAGTGGTGAGGCTTGCGGCGTAAACACAGATAAGTCGCCAAGTATTATAGACACAATAGGACGAATTCCAGATCGATTCAAAACGTGGAATGCAAAGGATTATTTACCAACACCAGCGACTTACTACAAATCTTATGATTCAAATAAAAAGGATGCTATAGAATTCATAGATCCTGGATGCAAATTTTGTAAGAAACTATGGCAGAATATTAATCAGGCTGGATTTGAAGATAAATATAATTTAACATATGTGGTTTATCCAATTCCTCAGAATGGCGGTTATAAATTTCCTCATTCGTATATGTTGGCTTCTTATCTGGAAGTATTAAAAACTATGCCTTTGGAAAGTTCATCAATTCCAACTGATTGGAGATTATTAGATAAAATATTTACAGATAATACAGATAAAACTGACGTTCAAAATGCAATTAATAGTATTTGGAATAAGGAACAGGTAATTTCTCAAATCCATAAATACTTAAAGGAATTTGGTTATAACGATGAACAAATAAAAACTATAGATCAGAAAGTAGAAAATGACGATATGAAGGATGTTGTTTTAGCACATAAAGATATTGTTGAGAATAAGGTTAAAACAATTAAAATTCCAACAATAATATTTGATGGGAGAAGATGGGATCGAGTTGTGGATGTCGAAACTTTGAAATGAGTTTATTTCGAATCTTGTCTTTCTAGTATTGCGAGAAATCCCGATGGTGTCTATTATTTCACTATCTAAATCGTGACAATATAATCAATAATCTTTGACAATATCATTTCTAACTTGTATATTACGCCAGTAAAGCAAGTATATTAAAAAAATTTTCATGGCAAAAAAATCTGCTGATACTCAAACTAGTAATAAAACATTAGTAATTGTTGAATCTCCATCAAAAGCAAAGACTATAAAAAAATATCTCGGCGAGGGGTATGAAGTTCGAGCTTCGGTCGGGCATATTCGAGATTTACCAAAAAGTAAATTAGGCTTTGATGAAGTTACATTTGAACCAGTTTATGAAGTATCAAAGGATAAAACTAAGGTCATCAAAGAATTAAAGCAGGAAGCAAAAAAGGTCAATAATAATGTTATGATCGCGACCGACCCTGATAGGGAAGGAGAGGCAATAGCTTGGCATGTCAGTAATGTATTGGGTTTCAAAGAAAGTGAGCCTAATAGAGTCTTTTTCACAGAAATTACAAAAGATGCAGTCAACGAAGCTATCAAAAAACCTAGACCAATAGATATGGATTTGGTAGATGCTCAACAAGCCAGAAGAATTTTGGATAGAATTGTAGGGTATAAATTATCGCCTTTGTTATGGACTAAAATACGATATGGCCTGTCTGCCGGTCGTGTCCAATCAGTAGCCCTTAGAATTATCGTAGATAGAGAGCGAGAAAGAGAAAAATTTGTACCAGAAGAATATTGGGATATGAAACTTGATGCTGTTCAAAATCAGTATTCAATACCAGTTCTCAAAACATTGAAATCAGAAGATGAGGATAAAAAATATACAATTAAAGGTATCGAATTTAATCTTGTAAAAAAAGATGGAAAAAAATTTGTACCGCATCAAGATTCAGAGATTACAGTAGTTCTAGAAGAAATTAAGACCAATCCTTTGAATATTGTAACTGTAAACTCGAAGATCGGTAAAAAATATCCTAAACCACCTTTCACTACATCAACACTTCAGCAGGCTGCTATTAACAGACTTGGATTCACAAGTAAGAGGACGATGAGTGCGGCTCAGAAATTATATGAAGCTGGTTATATAACATATATGCGTACTGATAGCACTAATTTGGCAAGCTCAGCTCTTGATGCTATTAGAGGTTATATTAGAAATGAATATGGAGATAGGTATCTTCCTTTCAACGCAATTCATTATAAAACAACGTCAAAAGGTGCACAGGAAGCTCACGAAGCTATACGTCCTACAAATATGAATATGAGACATGTGCCAGAAAATATGAGAGATGATGAGAAAAAATTATATGATTTAATTTGGAGAAGAACCGCATCCTGTCAAATGTCTTCTGCAGAATATAATAATACAACAATAGTAGGAAAAATTAAGGAATATGAATTTAATGCTAACGGAAGTATTCAGATATTTGATGGTTTCCAAAAAGTATATGGCATTGATTTTGATGATAAGATTTTTCCATTTGAAGTGAAAGAAGGGGATATCTTAGGTTTAGAAAAAATATTATCAACACAACATTTTACAGAACCTCCAGCTAGATATAACGAAGCTTCTTTAGTTAAAGCTTTGGAAAAATACGGTATAGGAAGACCAAGTACATATGCTTCTATTATAAGTACTATTTTAGCAAGAGGTTATGTGGAAAAAGAAGGTAAGGCTTTGAAACCTACAGATACTGGTATGGTAGTGAATGACTTTCTTGTAAAATTTTTTCCAACAATTGTAGATAGATACTTTACTGCAGAAATGGAAGGTGGATTGGATCAGATTGCTGAAGGTAAAAATTCATGGAAGCCAATGGTAAAAACATTTTTTGATGCCTTGGTTGCTCAAATTGATGAGAAAAAAGAAAGTATAAAAAAAGAAGATGTAGTAATCCTTGGTGAAAGTGATGAAATTTGTGATTTATGTGGTGCACCAATGAAGATAAAATTGGGTAAATACGGCAAATTTTTAACATGTTCTAAATTTCCAGAATGTAAAGGAATTAAAAGTCTTGAAGAAGCATCTGATGAAGCCGTTGAACTCGATACTGAGAAGTTTGAAGGGGCTCCTAAGGCTAGAGATGGCGAAACAGATATGGTTCTCAAGAAAGGACGCTTTGGTATGTTCTGGGCTCATCCAGACTATCCTACGGTGAAAGAAACAGCACCTTTACTTCTGAAAGAAATGTGTCCTGACTGCGGTCATAATCTAGTTGAAAGAAAAGGTCGCTGGGGTAAATTTTTTATGGGATGTAGCAATTATCCAAATTGTAGATACATCAAAGGAGCAAAATTCAAAGCAACAACAACACCTGTCAAAGCAGCTAAAGGTAAAATTGCCAAAGATGCAACTGCAAAAAAGGCTCCAGCAAAAAGAACTGCTAAAAAGCCATTAGTTAAAAAAGCCACAACAAGAAAACCAGCAACTAAAAAAAATACGGGAAATAAATGAGCCGAGTTTCAAACTGAGCACTTCGGCAAGCTCAGTACAGGCTTTGTCGAAGGGAATGTCACCCTAATGTCATTCCTGTGTCATTCCTGCTAAAGCAGGAATCCATGTAGTCTCTTATCATTTTCTATGTCATGCCGCTTAGGAGCATCTCGTTGGAAAATTTCAAAACAAAGAACGGAATGAACACACCCCGCCTTCGGCACCCCTCTTCCCAGAGGGGAATTAATACAGATGACATGGGCTTATTTTCCCCTCCTTACCGAGAAGTGGATCAAGGAGTGGTGCAAACCCCTTCCTCCCTCGCATCTGTCATTCCTGCGAAAGCAGGAATCTATGTATCCTCTTATCCCTTTCTATGTCATGCCGCTCAGCGGCATCTCGTCGGATTAATTAACGAGATTTCTCACTATAGTTCGAAATGACATACTTCAGTATATTAGGGGATTAGATAACAAAAACCTCAGAGGGAAGGTGATTTTTAGGAATTCAAGTTAGGCACCTATCTGTGAAGAGGGAGATTATCAATTACAATCTGTGAATTCTTAACTCTTAATTCCTAATTCTTAATTCTTAACTCTTAACTCTTAGCTCTTAATTCTTAACATTCCTCCTTATTTAATCAGTCACAACAATATCTTTTATCATCAGCTGGACAGTTTTTTTACCATTCCATTCGTTTTCATCAAGTGTAAAAGCAACCTTATATTTTTCTCCTGAGACTAAATTTTTTAATTTTTCAGGACTATTAAATATAATGCCATCAACAACGATACCGTCAATATTTAAGGTATGTTTGACATGCTGTTGTGTAGTCCCCATTAGCTTTGTGCTTACATGAACTACATTTTCAGAGGCAAATACAGGTGTTGCGTTTCCGTACCCAAATGGTGATAAACCTTTTATTTCTCCTACCGTGTTTATCGTTAAAGATAAACCGCTTAATATGCAATCAATACTTAATTCTGGAATAATATCATCATCAGTCAATATTCTTTCACCTACTTTTAATAAAGCTGTTTTAAAATCCTCAATCTTTTCTGGAATTAATGAAAAGCCTGCTGCCATATAATGGCCACCATATCTAGATAAATGTTCTTTGCATTCGTCCAAAGCTTTCACGGCATGGAAGTTTTTTATACTTCTAGCACTTCCCGTTACTTTTTTTTCTTCAATATTATGGGACATTATAAATGTTGGTCTATAATATTTTTCCGCAATTTTTCCTGCTACTAAACCAACAATACCTTCGGGCCAATTCTCACCATAGGCTACAATGACCTTTGATTTTGCATCTCCATTTTCATTAAGATCTATCTGAGAAATAACTTCTTTAATATATTTTTCGGTCATATCCTGCCTTTTCTTGTTTAATCCATCAAGATGAATTGCTAGTTCTTGAGCCTTTAATTTATTATCTGTACATAGTAATCGAAGGGAATTCATAGCACTATTTTCTACTCTACCTGGTGCATTTAATCTTGGACCTAAAACAAAACCAATATGATATGTATCTAAATTAATTAGCTCTACTTTTGAAACTTTGCATAATTCCTGTAATCCTATTCGTAAATCTTGATCCGCAATTTTTAAATTACCTCTCATATACTGAAGACCTAAATCAACTATCACCCGATTTTCATCTTTGAGAGGCATAATATCAGATAATGTAGTAATCGCAGCTAAATCTATGTATGGTATAGTTTTTTCATTATACCCATACCCGGTATAGGTATATTCTATTGCACAAATAATCTTCCAAGCTGTAACACCTCCACATATTATCGATTTTTTTTCCGCTTTAGGATGCATGCCATGAATCACTATTGTATCTGGCAATACTGGATTATCAGCATCGTCATGAACAAATTCATGGTGATCTGAAATAATGATGTCGACACCTTTTGATTTACAATATTCAGTTAGCTCAATATCTTTTATACCACAATCAACAGTAATAATAAGTTTCGAACCATCGTCAATAATTTTATTTAATGTTTTTTTGCTCAGACCATAACCTTCGTCTACACGATGTGGGATATACGGCATGACATCTGCCTTTTTCTCTCTATATAAATAGGACCAAAGTATGGCAGTAGCCGCCGTGCCGTCTACATCAAAATCACCATGAATATAGATTTTCTCCTTATTTTGTATGGCTTTATCTATACGATCTACAGCTTTTTGCATATCATAAATTTCCATCGGATTTGATAAGTCTTCAATTGTATAAGGATGAATAAAATCTTTTTCTATACCTCTATTTTTTAATAATATTTCAAGTAGATTTTCGTTTGTAACTATTCCATCGTATTTAACTTTCCAACGCATAATTTTTTTTATTAATCACTAATTATATATTAAATAATTTTTTTATTAAAAATATTTATATTTTTATTGTAGATAGAATTATCTTTATTCAAAGCAGTTAATTATATTTTTTAAAATCAGTTTAATTATTGTTTACTATTTTTTTATAATCTACTATTATTTCGAATTGAAACATTATTTTCGTATTCAAAATTATGCCAAACAAAAATAAAATTTTGCAGTATTATTTTACCAACACAGAAGACAATGTTTATGCTATCAAACCAACATTATCACCTCAAGTTAGTGCAGCAATTATTTCCAGATGTTCTAGAACCAACAAACCACTAAGAGAATTATTTTTAGAAGAATTTTTAAAAGATTCGGGTTTAGTAATATCCGAAAATTTGGACGATAATATCGTAGATCCAGAAGCACAGGAAAAAGCCGCTGTTTTTTTTGATCGAGTCTTAGCGCAATTTGGAGATGAATCGATTGGAGAAGTAGCAAATGCAACAATAATTATTGAAAACGCAAGTCCAATAGCTATTAAAGTTATTGAATCTATGAGAAGAATGGCTTTTATCGAAGTAAGTACAAGATATGTAGATTTCAGAACTAAATATAAAGATAATTATAGATATTACGTAGATAATAAGGTCGAAGAAATCATTGGTTCTGAATATCGTAGTCAAGCAGATAAATTATTTGATACATATTCCAAATGGTTTGACCAAGTAAAGAATTATGTCTTACAGAATAATCCTAAACTAGATGATGAAAAAGACATGGCATATAATGGTGCTGTTCATGCTCGTACTTGCGATATTTTAAGAGAACTCCTACCTTTTGGTATTATTGCTAATGTAGGCATAAGTGGTAACGGTAGAGATTGGTCAGATTTAGTAAACATTATGCGCTCACATCCACTAGAAGAAGTTAGAGAGCTTGGCGAAAAAATTATAATAGAAGTTGGAAAAATTATTCCAAATATTATAAAAAGGGCTAGCGGCCCCCATGGAGAGAAAATTATTCAGTATATGGCGGAGGTAAATACTATTGTAGAGAATGCGTCATTATCGGTTGAAAAAGAATTTAAAGTTTCTAAGAAAAGTAGAAGAAAAACAAATGAGATGTATGTAAAAATTCTATCAAAATCTGATAATTTACTAGAAAAACTTTGTGCAGGAATTGTATACAATGATTTGGGAGTATCATTTGATAAATTAGTAAAGTATTTCAAAAATAATCAGAAAGAGACGGAGAGTTTGTTAAATAAACTTACTGAAATAAGAACAAATCGTTTTGAAAAAGCTCATGAGGGAATGGAATATGGAAAAATATCTGTTGAAATGTATGGGCCAATATCGGCTTGGAAAGATCTACAACGTCACAGACGTATGTCCCAACAACGCAGTAAATATTTTATCAATGAAGGTTTTTATGTAGCCGATGAAATATATGAAATGGGTTTGGATAAAAAATATAAAAAACTAGTTAATGAAACAATGGATTTCATTGAAGAGATGAAATGTAAATATCCTGAATTATCAGATGGATTGGATTATTTAGTTCCATTGGGTGCAAATGTAAAATGGGTTATGGATATGGATATTGCGGAAGCTATTTATATGCTGGAATTAAGAAGTTCATCTGGTGGACATATAACCTATCGAAAATTAATGCATTTATTCTATAAGGAATTAGAAATATTAGATCCTAGAATTTCAAAATTAGCAAAAAATACTGATTTAAATATGTATTATCTAGGTCGAAGAGAAAGTTTCAATAAAGTAGTGAAAAAAGGTGGTATTTTGGAGTGGATGTAATCCTAAATTTACAGTTATAAGTTAAGAATTAAAAGTTCTGAGGAAAAAGTATGTCATTTCGAACGTTAGTGAGAAATCTCGTTAATTATTCCAACGAGATGCTCCTAAGCTGCATGACATAGAAAATGATAAGAGGATACATAGATTCCTGCTTTCGCAGGAATGACAGATGCGAGGGAGGAAGGGGTTTGCACCACTCCTTGATCCACTTCTCGGTAAGGAGGGGAAAATAACAACCTTCTCAGCTAAACAAAGCTCAGGAAAACATTGTAGAAGTATTCAAAATGACATATCTGAAAAGATAGTGCTGAATTATTATAATCACTAGTATTCAGTAATACTGGATCCCAGCCTCCGCTGGGATGACACGGAGATGACACTGGGGGCATTGAATAACGAGGCTCTCCCAAGACATCTTATATATCACCAAAAAATTCAAAAAACCGCAACGAATACAGATATTTCTACATTAATAAAAAAGTAGTATAATTATAGATTATTTATATATTTATGAGCTCATTAGTAATTACAATTTTTGGGGCTAGCGGAGATCTCACTTTTAGGAAGCTTATTCCAGCAATTTTCCAGCTATATAAAAAGAATCTTTTGCCAGAATCTTTTACAATCATTGGATTTGCCAGGAAAGAGTGGAATAAAGCTGGCTTTGTCGAATTTTTGAATAATAACATAGATAAGAGTGAATTTAATGAATCTGATACATTATTATGGGAAGAATTTTCTAAACATTTATCATACATATCTTCAGATTTTAATAATGCTATAGGTTATACTGCATTAGCTGATATTATTAAACACATCGAAAGTCAAAACGAAAAGACAACTAAATTATTTTATTTATCAACATCTCCTGAATATTTCAAGACAATTGCGGAGCAAATAAATCTATCAGAATTAAGTTTAATTTGTCGAAATGATACACTAGCTAGAATAATAGTTGAAAAACCATATGGGACTAGTTTGCAGAATGTAATTGATACAGATATGGAATTAAGGAAAACTTTTTCTGAAGAACATATTTATAGAATTGATCATTATTTAGGCAAAGAATCTGTTCAAAATATATTAGTATTTCGTTTTGCAAATTCATTATTCGATAAATTATGGAATAATGAACATATAGAATGGATACAAATTAAAGTAAATGAAAAATTAGGAGTGGAAAATAGAGGGCCTTATTTTGATAATGCTGGCGCTATTAAAGATATGGTTCAGAATCATATCCTTCAAGTTTTATCCATAGTAACTATGGAAGTTCCGAATTCTCAAGATCCTGCTGACATTCAAAAAAATAGACTAAATATTATTAAGAATATTGATTTCTTCTCAAATAAAGAAGAAGATTTTATTAAAGGACAATATGAGGGATATTTAAAAGAATTGGGAGTAAATGAAAATTCAATAACAGAAACTTATGCTTTTTTAAAGCTAAAATTGAATATTGATAAATGGAATGGAGTACCAATATATGTTCGAACTGGAAAAAAACTTTCTACAAAATTATCTGAAATTAATATTAAATTTAAAGATGGAGATAATAATTATTTTGATAAAATTGTAGGAAATGTTAATAATATTTTATCTTTTCGCATTCAGCCAGATGAAGGTATTTCGCTTATGATATTAACGAAAAAACCTGGAGAAAAAGATATCTTGACACCCGTATCTCTCGATTTCTGTTATAAACCACTATTTAATAATATAGCTGATTCGTATGTAGGATTATTAAAGAATATTATTGATGGAGATCAGTCACTATTTGCCTCAATAGATGAAATAATTGCTCAATGGGGAATAATGGAAAAAATCGAAAAAAGAAATAATTCTACTATTTATACATATAATCAAAACTCGGACGGTCCTGAAATAGTAAAAACTACCATGGGTAAAAATAATGTCGAGTGGGTTGATAATAAGTCATACACCTGCTCAATTAAATAATAATGAAATAATCATAAAATTTGAACGTTCTATATTTAAGACTATATTTTGTTTATGGAAGTAAGTTCTTATTCTGACAGCGACATTTATAAATATATATTCAATTCTGCGGCATGCTCAATGTGGATATATGATTTGGATACCTTCAATATACTTGAAGTAAATTATGCTGCACTGGACAAATATGGTTATACTTTAAATGAATTTTTATCATTAAAAGCATCTGATTTGCATAAACCAGGTCATTTCAAAAAGGATCTTGAAATTATAAAAAAAGACCCAAATTATAACCAAAGAGATCGAATATGGAAACATAAAAATAAGAACGGTAATATTTTTGAAGTTTTTGTGTATGCGAAAAATATTGAATATAAAAATCATCGGGCTCGTCTGGTAACATCGTTCGATGCAAGTGAGCAAAAAAAGCTATTAACTGATTTATGGTATCAGGAAACCTTTTTAGATATGTTGAATCACATCATTTTTTCAATAGATTCAAATAATGAAATAAACTATTGGAATAAAGAATCTGAAAAAATATTAGGTTGGGAAAAAAATGAGATTTTGACTATTCACAATGTAAGTACATTATTAAACACTGAAAAAAAATATTCATTTGAGGACTTTATCAATAAAGTAAAAAACAAGGAAATTAAAGAACAGATAGAGTTTATTGAAAATAAAAACGGTAAAGTAATTCCAATATTATTAAATTTAACTCCAATTTTTCATAAAGGTGAATATATAGGAATAGTGGCTATTGGCAGCGATATTTCAGAAAAATTGAAAATTGAGAAAAGAATTAAAGAAAGCGAAGAGAATTATAGAACATTGGCAGAAAATTTACCTATGATAATTTGGACTGCTAATTCTGAAGGTCAAAACGATTATTTTAGCTCAAATTGGTATGAATATACTGGTGTAAATAAAAAAAAGTCGCATCTATTAAGTTGGGAAAATTTAATACATACAGAAGATTTAAATAAATCAAATGAAGATTGGAATAATGCAGTAAAAAATAAACAAAAATATGAATCTGAAGTAAGAATAAAAAGATATGATGGCGTTTATAGGTGGTTTAAAATTACTGCTATGCCACTTCTTGATGAAGAAAACAATATTAAAAAATGGCTGGGAACTTGCACAGACATACACGAAAGCAAAGTTATGACTGGTATATTAGAGGATAATGAAGCCGTGTTTAGAAAACTAACAGAAAATACAAGAGATGTTATAAGCATTGTTGATAGGAACCTAAATATTAAATATATTGGACCTTCTGTTCAAAAAATACTAGGATATGACCCAAAAAAATTAATTGGCTTTAATTGTTTTTCATTAATTCATACTGAAGATAAAAAAAGGCTTGATGAACAAATAAAAACAATTTATGAAACAGACGATATTTCTGTCGATTTTACATATGAACTTATTAATAACTCTGGTGAATGGCGGCTTATCAACGGTGTCGCAATGAATTATTTGAATGACAAATTGATTAATGGAATAATTTTGAATTTTCGTGATTTTACAGAACAAGCAGAGGCTCAAATGAAAATTATTGAAAATGAAGCCAAATTTCGATCTATTATTGAGAATAATTCAGATGCAATAATTTTATTTGATGGTAATGGAAAAATTAAATATATAAGTCCTACAGTTTATAAAATAAGTGGTTATACAGAAAAAGAGCTACGTGAAGAACAAAAATTGAATATAATTTATGAAGAAGACAAAATAAAGTTTAGTGAAATATTTGAAAAACATGATTCACCAGATAATTTTAGAATAGAAATTCGGATTATTCATAAAAATAGTAATTTAATATGGATTGAAGCAACAGGTAAATTTAATACAATTAAAAATCCTGATTCTTATGTAGTTAGTTTTAGAGATATTTCGGAAAGAAAGGCATATGAAAGCAAAATAGAAAAATTAGCATATACTGATCAATTAACAGGATTATCCAATAGATTATATTTCCGAGAACAATTAGAAAAAGAATTAGAAAGCGATTTAAATAATAATTATAAAACTGCAATCCTTTTTTTAGATTTAAATAGATTCAAAACTATTAATGATTCTTTGGGGCATAGAGCGGGTGATGGCTTAATTAAATCGATGGGACAGCGATTAGTTGATATACTAGACAAGAAAGATACTATCAGTAGATTGGGAGGTGACGAATTCACAATAATTATTCCAAAAGTGAAAAAAATTGATGAAGTTATTAGTGTAATTAATTCAATAATCAAAACATTTGAAATTCCTTTTAACATTGAAAATAGAGAAATTTATATGACTACAAGTTTAGGTGTTTCTATTAGTCCAGATCATGGAACTTCCGCAGAAAAACTAATTATGAATGCTGATTCTGCAATGTATGAGGCAAAAAGTGTTGGTGGATGCTCATACATAATATACACAGACGATATGAATCAAAAAGCTGTAAATAAATTAAAGATGGAAAGTAATCTTTATCAAGCTATCAAAACAGAAAAATTTGAAGTTCACTATCAACCTCAATTTAATTTGCAAACAAACGAAATAGTTGGATCAGAGGGGCTTATTCGATGGAATTACTCAAACGGTAAAATTCTTAAATCATCAGAATTTATTCATTTAGCAGAGGAAACTGGTTTGATTTTTAAAATTGGGGAGATTATATTAAATAACGTTTGTAAATTTAATAAAGAAATTCAATCAAAATACAATTTATTTTATCCAATATCTATCAATATTTCTACAAAACAACTTAATCAAGAATTTGTAGAAATAGTAGAAAAAATATTAAAGAGAACTGGATTAGAAGCAAAATATTTGCAATTTGAATTGAAAGAAAATTCAATTATGAAAAATCCAGAACATTCACTAGCAATTTTAAATATTTTTAAAAACATGGAGATTAAAATTGCAATTGATGACTTTGGAGCGGGTTATTCTTCATTAATGTATTTAAATAAATTTCCTATAGATGTAATTAAAATTGATCCATTAATAATTAATAATATTGCAAAAAATTCTGTCATTATTACAGCTATGATTAACTTAGCACATAGTTTGAATATAGAAGTAATTGGGAAAGGTGCTGAAAATCAAGATCAATTAAACTACTTAAAGCAAAATAATTGTGATTATGTTCAAGGTTATTTTCTTGGAAAACCAATGTCTCAAAAAGAGTATACTAAATATTTATTAGATAAATTAAAATGAAGTTGTATTATTCCACTGATCCAAAAATAGCAGTCTTTACTTCACTATTTGAGTCTTTGGTAATTCATAAGACTAAACATATTAATGTATTTTTGTCAGGAGGCAGCGCCATTGGAATTTATAAATATGCAGTTGATAAAATTGACTCTATTATTTCCTTAGCAAAGAATGTTGGTTTGGACGATCTTTCTCACGTTACTTTTACATTTTCTGATGAAAGGTGGTTTCTAGATAAAGATGATATGAATATAAATTATAATTTGATTAGTAATAGTGGCTTATTTCAAACATATAGTAATCAGCTCTCATGCAGAGTTGTAAGTATTGTAAATTCGAATTCATTAATTTCTGATGCTGAAAAATTAAATCAATATCTGCAGGATAATTTTTCAAATAGTTATAATTTATTAATTGCTGGAATAGGATCTGATGGGCATACATGTAGTATTTTTCCATGTGAAAATGTAGAAGATTTTAATTTTAAATATCCCGACAATAAATATGCCGTTTCGTTAACTGCAGATAATCAATTTAAAGAAAGAATTACCATTACTCCAAAAACAATATCACTAATGGATGAAATAATGGTATATGTTGCGGGTGAGGAAAAAAAATCTATTTTAAAAAATATTATATTTGATGATTTGCCTGAATATGTTTTGCCAGGAAAGTTGCTTCTAAAAAACAAAAACTGCGGTATTTATACAGATATAATTATATAGTACAAATATAAGCCTTTTAATCTTTTACTTATTTGTTGTAAAATAACTAAAGTGGGCATATGATGAACACTAAATCCTCAGGAGATATAAAAATATCTCCGAACAGAAAACAAAGACTCAGCAAGGTGAAAAAGGAATTTACATACCAAAAAAATTCACCCATAGTTAAGAATTTCAAAAATATTTCAAATATAGTTCAACATTTGAGTACAAGAAAAGAACTTCGACAACTTGTCTCTAAGCTGAAAAACGATTTATTGATAGAAAAAGATAATGTTCATGTTCAAAATACTAATGACTATTATTTATCACTCATAAATAAAGTAGATTCAATGATCATATCTTTAGGACTTCACGGAGATATTGTTTTTATTAATGAGAAATCATGTAGCTTTTTTAATCATAAACAGAATTATTTCATAGGCAAAAGCTTTATCAAATTATTTCCCTTAAGCGAACAAAATAATATTGATAATGCGATTTCTAAAGTATGTACAGGAATAACGAATAATTACATTGTTAAATACAGTCAAAAAATATTAGAACTTAATTTTGCACCATTAATAAAATTTAATAATGTCGAAGGTATTGTAATTACATTACGTGATATCACCAGTAGTAGAAATTTAGAAAGTAAATATAAAGATTCAGAACGAATATTAAGTCTGGTTACGGATAATATGACGACTGTAATATATGCATATAATATGGAGAAAAAGTTAATATACGTTAATGATACGATTGAAGATTTAACAGGATTTAATAAAGATTATTTATATAAGAATAATTTTCTTAATAATTTTTTTCCGAAAGATAAAAATAGAATTATAACAAAATGGAAAAATGTTTTTCTAGGTAAAGAATTCTATGATGAATACAGAATTATTACTTATGAAGGGAAAGTTAAATGGTGCGGGGCATTATGGAGCCCTATGTATGATGATCACAAAATTCAAATTGGTGTTCACGGGCGTGAGTGGGATATTACACAAAGAAAATCTGCAGAAATAGCTTTGCGAGAAAGTGAAGAAAGATTTCGAAACATGGCAGATACAGCACCTGTAATGATATGGATGTCAGGAAGTGATTCTCTATTCTATTATTTCAATAACACATGGTTAAAGTTTAGAGGAAAGACGCTTGTTGAAGAAAGTGGACATCAATGGATTGAATCTATACATAAATTAGATTTAGATAAATATAAAAAGATTTTTTCGAATGCATATGCAAAACAATCTTCTTTTTCTCTAGAATATAGATTGAAACGCAATGATGGAAAATATAGATGGCTTCTCGATAATGGTCAACCTAGATTTGATAAAGATAGAAACTTTTCAGGCTTTATCGGTTCTTGTATCGATATTACAGATCAAAAAAAAGCTGAAGTGAAATTAAAAAAATCTTTGGAAATTAAAGAAATCCTATTAAGAGAAATTCATCATCGAGTAAAAAATAATTTGCAAATAGTTTCTAGTCTGTTAAGCCTACAATCACTGTATACTCATGATACTAAATATCAAAGTATCTTCACGGAGAGTCAAAATAGAATTAGATCAATGTCTTTCATTCATGAAAGATTATATCGATCTAGTGATTTAATTAATATTGATTATAAAAAATATATTACAAATATTGTAGAAACTTTAACAGATATTTATGGTGTTAACAAAGATAAAATAAAGATTTCAATAAATGTTGATAAAATTATCTTAGGTATAGATCATGCAGTTCCGTGTGGATTAATAATTAATGAATTGGTTTCAAATAGTTTTAAATATGCGTTCAAGGGTAAAGAAATGGGTTCTTTGATAATTGAGTTTCATAAAAAAGAAAATATTTATTCTCTTGTTGTACAAGATGATGGTATTGGTATGCCGAAAAAATTTAATATTAACAATTGTGAATCATTAGGTCTAGAATTAGTAAAAATGCTTTCCGAACAAATTAAAGGTAATTTAATTATAAAAAACGAAAACGGGACACGATTTGAAATATTATTTCCTAAATAATTTAAATTTCGTCAAGAGTGATAAAAAAATTATTATGAAGTAAAATATTCAACAAATATTAAATAATAAAATATGCAGGATATAGGATTAATTGGATTGGGGGTGATGGGACAGAATTTAGTCCTAAATATTTCTGAAAAAGGTTACAAAGTATCAGTTTACAATCGAACTTTTGAAATTACTGAAGAATTTACTAAAAATAATTCATCAATTACTGGTTTTGAGAATATTAAGGATTTCGTCTTATCTCTAAAAACTCCTAGAAAAATAATGATAATGGTCAAAGCAGGTGATGCTGTTGATAGTGTTATTTCTGAATTGATAAAATTTATTGATAAAAAAGATATCATAATTGATTGTGGAAATTCTTTTTATAAAGATACTGATAGAAGAAATGATTATCTTCAAAGCTTAGGATTCCGTTACATTGGTCTTGGAGTATCTGGTGGTGAAGAGGGGGCAAGGAATGGTGCTTCATTTATGGCTGGAGGTGAAATAACAGCATATAATGAGATAAAAGATATTATTGAAAAAGCAGCTGCCACAGATTTTTATGGAACTAAATGTGCTGGATATTTTGGTTTAGGTGGTGCCGGACATTTCGTAAAAATGGTTCATAATGGGATTGAATATATTGATATGCAGTTGTTGTCAGAGGTCTATTCTATTTTTCAAAGAAGTTCAAAAAATAATAGTCAGATTGCAGATATATTTTCTAATTGGAATAATAATGAGTTGTCTTCTTATTTAGTAGAAATATCAGAAAAAATATTGAGAAAAAAAGATGATGATGGTTCAGATCTTGTTGATCATATTCTTGATACAGTTTCTCAAAAAGGTACAGGGCAGTGGACATCAATAACATCACTTGAAAATTCAATACCAGCCTTTGCATTTTCGGCTTCTGTCTTTTCAAGAGTCGTTTCTTCGTCGAAAGATCAGAGAGTAAAAATTTCAAGTATGTACAAAACTAATAAAAATAGTTTATCACTTCCAACTCTTTCAGTTGAAAAAGCATATTTAATCGCAAAAATACTAGCTTATATACAAGGCTTAGAACTAATTGCGAAAGTATCAGAAGAAAAATTATGGAATATTGATTTATCTGAATGTATTCGGGTCTGGCAGGGAGGATGTATTATTAGATCTGTTCTTTTAAAAAAGTTTAATAGCATATTGAAAGACTCAAAAAAACTAACAAATTTATTAGAGAATCAGGATATTGCGGAAATTATTAACACAAATATAAATGATTTAAGGCAAATTGCCTCTGAATCAATACTTCTGAATATACCCCTACCGGGTATGATGTCTTGTCTAATATATTTAGATATGTACTCATCAAAACAATTACCGGCAAATTTAACAGCTGCACAGCGGGATTATTTTGGAGCTCATGGATACAAAAGAAACGATAAAGAAGGGGATTTTCATACAGATTGGTCACTTTAATTGTTTTATTTCGTTATTAAGATCTGACAAAATTTCGTCATATCTTTTAACTGAATGAAAAGCACAGGCTAATGGATGTCCACCACCACCGAATTTAATACATATTTTCGATAGATTGAATTTATTATTGGTTGCTCGAAATGATACATTGGTACAATTAGAACCAGGATATATTAATATGCCAAAATCTGTTCCTTTCACTTTTTGAATAAAAGCTGGATCATCTTTTAGCATATAAATTACTTGGGATAAAACTTCGTCGCTTATGTTCTTAACAATTTCTCTATCAATAATGGTTAATGTGTATGCGAAATTTTCTTCTTTAATGATCGTTAAATCTTGTAAAATTTTACTTAACAATATTAAGGAATCAAATTGTTTTGGCTCATTTAAAATTTTATCTAATATACCAATATCAGCCCCATGATTCATTAATTCACCAGCAATATGTAGTGATTTGCTAGTAGTATTACTATATGTAAAACCACCAGAGTCAGTAAAAATTCCTGAATATAATAATGTTGCAACATCATTATCTATATTTAATCCAGCATAATTAGCAAAGTCATATACAAGCTCACATGTAGAAGAAACCAATGGTTCAAATATATCAATATCTGCAAAATTTATATTATGGGAAGCATTATGATCAAAACTAATTATAAAGACATTGTCTGGAAAATTCCATCCATCTGGATAATTAGAAAACTCAATTACTCTTTCTGCATTAGACGAATCAACAACAATAACAGCATCATAATTATTGAAATCAATTTTTCCAACATCTTGTATATTTATGACTTTCGCATCTGGAAACTTCATTAAATAAGTAGGGATAAAAAAACTTGATACTACATCTATATTATTTCTATCATCTTTTAACAGCTTATACAAAGCGATAGCGGAACCAATAGAATCACCATCAGGTTTTGATAATGTAATTAATAACTTTGTACAATTATTAAGCTTATTTTTTAGTTCAATAAATTTTCTTTCCATAGTATGAGATTCAAAATGAAGAAATGAAGCCTCCTGATTGAATATCCCAAAGCTTTTTGTAGATTCCTTCCACCATTATTAAATCATTATGTTTTCCTGATTGCATCAATTTACCATCATCTATTACGAAAATATTATCTGAATTTACTATCGTTGACAATCTATGAGCAATTACAATTGTTGTTTTCCCTTTGCTGACTTCCGCAAATGCCTTTTGAATTAATTGTTCGCTTTCGCTGTCCAGTGCACTTGTTGCTTCATCAAATATTAATATTCGAGGATTTTTTAATATCATTCTTGCAATTGCCAATCGTTGTTTTTGTCCACCACTTAACTTTATACCTCTTTCTCCTACGACAGTATCGTATTTATCTGGCAATGTCATAATGAAATTGTGTAATTGAGCCAATTTACAAGCTTCTTCTACATCCTCTATTTTAGGATTTTCCAAAGCATAACCTACATTAAAAAATATAGTGTTGTTAAACATTGCTGGGTCTTGAGGAACAATACCTATTATTTCACGCAAATTATTTTGAGTAATGTCTTTGATATTTACGTTGTCGATAAGTATATTTCCTGATTTCGTATCGTAATATCTCATCAAGAGCTTCGTTACGGTAGTTTTGCCAGCACCACTCGGTCCTACGAAAGCGATTTTTTGGCCAGCTTCTATATGTAAATTAACATTCGAAATTGCTCGTCTTGTGTGGTATCCAAATGAAACATTTTTGAAATCAATATTGCCATTGACATCATTTAAAATTACAGGTTTTATCGGATCTAATATTGTAGGCTTTAAGACAAGAATTTCTGCAAATGAGTAAAAATCAATGTAATTTTTGAAAACGTCTCTAAAATAATAAACTAAGTCGAATAATTTTGGCGAAAGTTGTAGTAAAATTCCTATTAAAACAATGAAATTTGGGATTGAAATATTCTCTGTCTTAATTAAATCGATACTTATAAAAACTCCAACAAATACTAATAATGCAGAAACCGATGTTGTCGATAAATCAAAAAAACGCCATAAATTATCGTGATTTAAAAAAGCTCTAGTTACATTGTCAAAGGCTATTTTTAGTCTATTACGTTCAATATTTTCTTTTGCAAATGCTTTTACAGTTTCAAAATTTGTAAGATTGTCGATTATTACAGCTGTTAATTTTTCGTCGGGTTCATAAGTCGCTTTTCTAGTTGCTAATGTTGCTTTTATAAATATTGCAAAAATAGGTGTTGAAGCTAAGAAAACTAATAATATAGCAATACTAATCTTCCATGATATCGTTCCTATTAAGCATAAGGCAATAATAAAATTTAATGCGGCTCCAAGTACTCTTCTATTTAAACTCTCAAATAAACCTTCAAATCCTCGAGAAAATCTATTCATAATGGATATTAATTTTCCTGCTGATTTTTCTGTATGATACTTGTAATCTAGATTTTGCAGATTAACTAATAAATCAGTTATTGCTTCTTTCTCAACTTTAAGAGTAATTCTGACAGCACACGATTGAGTTATTCCTGATAGTATAGATTCAGACAGAATTAATACGGTAATGCCAAAAAGAAGTAGGATTAAGTTATCGTAATTTTTTGATTGTGCAGTTTCAATAAAATACTTGTAGAATAATGGAATTGTATTCGATACTGCTGCACTTACAGCAATCATGAAAAGCATCATGAAATACAATATTTTATGACGAAAAATGTATTTGAAATATATTTTAAATACTGCGCTAACGGGCATATGTAGAAAAAAGTAAGTAAACAGCCTGATTATCAGGTAAATCAGCTAATTATAAAGTTTCGCTTATTATATGTCAATAGATTTATTCTATTTGTAATTTGTAATAAAAGTCTAGTCTTTCTTTATCGCTTTGTCTTAACTTTCCGTATTCTCTAAAAAACAGCTTTTCTAGATTTTCATCTTTAACTAATACTTGTTTATAAAAAACGGCTAAATCCCATAATTTATCACCATATATGGACTCTTCTGAATTTAATATTGCAGAAACCTTATTTCCAACGAATAACACTGATCTTAATATTTTATCTTTATTAAGGCATATACTTCCGTGTAATAGGGTTGGCGGAATTATAGTCGTTTTCAAATCAAAAAGAATATTTTCACTATATTTTTCAAACTTTCTACATTTATCTTCGTCTAATCCTGCTGATTTCATTCTTGTTAGTTTAGCAATTACTGCATTTTCTATAAATTCTACCCAAGATTTTTTTCTGGATGATACTTTGCCATATACAATTTCCCTTAATACTTTTTTTGAAGTATATGTATGGACTTTAAAAAATATCTTAGCTATTTCTATTACTAAGTTTTCTTTCTCTTCATCATTAATTTTTGACCAGTTCTTATTGGAGCCAGGCATTCTATCCGAAAAGTAAAATTGGTTTAATTCTTTGTCACCTTCGTAAGCCACATTAATTTTTGGTGTTAAAGAAGAAATGTTTCTTGCGTTAGTTGAAAAATGTTTCTCAATACTTGATGAATATTTATATGCATTTTTATCAAATATTTTTAAAACAAATGTCTCGAGAAAATCAGTTTCAATAATGAATAACTTATTTGAACCTAAATAATAACCAAGAGGAATTGCTTTGAAATTCTTAATCCCGAGATAGTCCATGTATGGTTTTATCTCACTTTTTTGTTTATCAAGGTGCGACGATGATTTCTTAGTACTTATCTTTTTTACAATTTTCTTTTTTATAATTTCTTCTTCGTCGGCTTTCTTTCTTTTCTTAATAAATTTCATATTCAGCAAACTATATTTTTATATTAATTCAATTATGAAAAAAATACAAAAAATATTAACTAGTCTCATTAATTTTGATAAGTGTCTAAAAATCTTATTGCTAACATCATTAAACAAAAAAGTTTAAAACTATATTTTACATTGTATTAAATAATATGTGTAAAAAACTCAACTGCTGACGATGTTATTAATATAAAATATTCGTTGTCAATAAAAAACGCTCGTACAAAGAAAAAAATAGTGTTGTGCAATCGTAAAAATAGATGTATATTTTTCCAGTGGGTTGAAGTGGTGAAAAGTGGTGAATATCGAAAAAGTGTGATAATATCTAGAAAAATATTTGTTGGAACGAGAAAAATGTTGCTTATAGGTGAATACGCTGCAAAACTAACGGAAAAAAATAGAGTTGCATTGCCTAAAAAATTTAGAGAAATATTGGGAACGAAGGTTATTGTTACGAATGGGTATGAGGGGTGTCTGATAGTTGTATCAGAACAACAATTCGAGGAACTAACCTCGGATATAACAGTTGGGAAATTTGTAAATAACGATGTTAGAGATACTACAAGGTTCTTACTGGGTGGGGCACACGAAGTAGAACTCGATAGTCAGGGAAGATTTGTACTGCCTTCAAATCTTCTCGACTATTCGGGAATAATAGAGGATGTGTGTTTCCTTGGTTTGAAAAGATGGGTTGAGTTATGGGGCAAGGAGAGATGGACTAGCAAGAAAGATGACATTGCAAATAATGCATCTGATATTGCTAATAGGTTATCGGGTTTAAATAGCTGAACGAATTTATGAGAGACAATGAATATCATGTAGGGATTTTACAAAGCGAAATATTGGAGTGTTCACCTAAGGACGGGATTCTTGTTGACGTTACGCTAGGCGGAGGAAGTCATAGCGAATTGCTCTTTGAAAAACTGGAAAATGGAATTTTAATCTCATTAGATAGGGATGAAGATGCAATAAAAAATATTGTTGCAAAATTTAAATTCAATAAATTAGATGATGAAATCTATTCATTAGAACAAGAAAATAAAAAATGGATTGTTGTTAAATCTGAATTTAGTGACGTAAAAAAAGTATTAAAAAAACTTGAAATTAATAAAGTAGATTTTTTATTAGCAGATGTAGGAGTTTCATCTTATCAGATTGATGAGAAAACTAGAGGGTTCAGTTTTTTGGAACAGGGGCCGTTGGATATGAGGATGGATAAAAAACAAATTTTATCAGCCAAAGATTTAATTAACGGACTCAGTTCTAAAGAATTGGAGAGAATATTTGAGAAGTATGGAGAAGAACGGTATTCCAGGCAAATCGCAGAGGCTATTGTGAAAGAAAGATCCAGAAGGCAACTGAAGACCACTTTTGATATTGTTGAGATTATCAAAAAAAATGTCGGTGCTAAATATGAGTCTTCTAAACATCCTGCTAGAAGGGTCTTTCAATCCTTGAGGATTGCTGTGAATAACGAATTGGGTGAATTGGAAAGTTTGTGTAATGACATACCAGAAGTAATTAATAGTGGTGGTCAGGTTATTATACTAACTTTTCATTCTTTAGAAAGAAATATTGTAGAAGCTAAATTTAATAATTATTTAAAAATAGTACCTGGGGACGAAGAGTTGTCAATTAATTCTAGATCCAAAAGTTGTACTGGATACATAGTAAAAGTAAATTAACATGAGAAATAACAAAAATATTAAAATTAAATATAAAAATACTAATGCATTATTAATTGTATTTATTACATTTATATTTTTTGTATTAGCATTTGTTGTTGTTAAATTGAGTGTTACGACAGTTTATGCAACTAAAGGTGATGAAATTGCTAGTATCACAACTGAAAGATTAAAATTGGTCGAAGAAAATAAAAAGATTGAGACTGAGATTGCTCAATATCAAAGTTTATCTAGAATTGAAAGTGAAGCAAAAAATAGACTTGGTATGGTAAAAGCAAATAAAGTTGTGTATATTGATCTTCAGAATAAGTAAGCTTTTTTTATCAGTGTGTGGGATATTACCTGCACTGATAGTATTTTATAAAGCTAAATATTAATAATCTTTTATGAAGATAAGAAAAAAAATAATTTTTATTTTTGGTATCTTCATTTTGTTATTTTCAATACTTACCACTTCATTTGCTAGATGGCAAATATTTGAAGGTGAAAGATGGTCGAAAATTGCAGATGATAGTAGAAAATATACCAAAACGATTCAAAACCAAAGAGGCATAATCAAAGACCAAAATGGTCTAATTTTGGCTAGTAATGAAATTGTTTATGATATTTACGTTGATAAAAAAAACGTAAAAAATATATACGAATTTGTTCCAAAACTAGCTCAGATTTTAAATATTGATGAAGCTTCATATAAATATTCTCTCAATAATGACAATGTAAAGTTTTTTCCTATAGCAAAAAAAGTTAATCAGGAATTACGAGATAGTGCATCGAAACTTGATTGTGAATTAAATATTCCAGAAAAACAAAGAGATTATAATTGTAATGATAAATCGGTTGTTTCTACTAAAAATGTTGGAATATATGTTGAGCAAACATCCAAAAGGATTTATCCTAATGGTTCTTTAGCAGCTCATGTATTGGGATTTATGGGTAAGGATGAAAATGGTAATGATGTAGGAATGAATGGTGTTGAAGGTTACTTTGATAAGGATTTAACTGGAAAGACAGGTGTCATCGAAGGAATAATGGATCAGTCAGGTAATTTTATCCTTCGCGATGATTTAAAAACAACCGCTGGTCAAGATGGAACGTATTTACAGTTAACAATAGATACTGGAATACAAAGAATTGTTGAAGAAAAATTAAAGGCACAGGTTGAATCTCAAAAAGCAAAGGGAGGAACTGTTGTAATTATGGATCCTTCTACTGGTGAAATATTAGCTATGGCAAATTATCCTACTTTTGACCCTTCACAATATTATAATGGTGAAATTATAGACTGTACTCAACCTAGATATAAAAAATATGAGCATTGTGTGGGCAAAACTCCTGATATTACACCAGTTCTAGAACCATCAACTGTTGTGCCTACCGAAACACTAACACCAGTAAATTTACTAGAAAGAGATAAAAAAATTATTCAAGAACAGAATATTCCTGCAATATTTACTAATCAAGGATTGTCGGAAGTTAGAGAACCAGGTTCAATTATGAAAGTTGTCACAGTATCTGCTGCCATAAATGAAGGAAAAGCCACAGCACAAACAATGATTCCGGATCATCCTGGATGTATTATGGTTACTGATCAAAAAGTTTGTACTGCAAATTTTGTAGGTGCCAAAAATCAAACAGTGGATAAAATGCTAGAAGTTTCAGACAATATTGGTGCATTATATGTAGCAAAATCCATTGGTTCGGAAACTTTATACAAATATTTGGATGCTTTTGGTATTGGTAAAAGTGTAAGGATAGAACTTGATGGGGAATCAATTTATCCAATTAAAGATTGGAAAGAGTGGACAGAAATTGATCAAGCTACGGCATCTTTTGGTCAAGGTGTCGTGTCAACAAATTCTTTGGAAAATATAAGTGCAATATCAACAATTGCAAATAATGGTAAGAGAATGAAACCACATATTGTAAAAAGATATGTAAATGGTGGTGTAATTAAGGATTTTATACCTCAAGTGATATCAAATCCAATTACAGAATCAACTGCGAATCAAGTAAAAGCAATGTTAGAAAGAGGTACCCGGGAGGGGTATACGGCACCGCCCTTAAAAGAGATTTTGGATAATTATACAATGGCAGGTAAAACAGGAACGGCACAAATACCAGATGGTAAGGGGGGCTATGTTCAAGGTGCTTATAATAATACATATATTGGATTTGCACCAATTAATAATCCCAAATTTATTATGCTTGTAACGATCAGAGAGCCTGATGGCGCATCAATGGCTAGTTTTTCTGCTGTACCAGTATGGAAAGAAATAGCAAAAGAAATACTTCCGTATTTAGGGGTAATTCCAGATAAAAGTAAATGAATTAATCTTCGTATTTAGACCAGGTATTACCATTTATAGTTTCCCATTTATTACCCATCTCATCAATATATACAAAAATTTTAACACCCCAATCGTCATAGTATATAAAAGCTTTTTTTCCTTTGTTATCAATAATATGTCCATAACTAGGTCTACCGTTAATATCAAATAATTCAATTTTTGCAAATTTTGGTTTACCTAAAACATTCGGAAAATCTGGTAACTCATGATTATTATTTGGTAAAGAATTTAAAGTAAGTAATGACAAAAGTATAAACTGTGTTTTAAATATTAATGAATTATTTGGTAATGCATTTTCAACTTTTTCTTTGATATTTTTGACGAATGATAAAGAATTTGAAGCAAATTTAGTAAGAGCATCTATTGGTCTTTTAAATTTATCGGTACTTAACTTTAGTCTATCAAAAATATTTAATCCTTCCAGTGCTGATAAATTTTTTCTTTGACTAGAAATTTTCATAAATAAGGAGTTAAAGTTATATAGAAATTGTATAACTATATAACAAATATATCAACAGCCCCAGCAGATTTTGCTATATGGACAATTATCGCATGTGCGTGATTTTTTTATCGTATCAAATTCTAGATTACGAATTTTACTTACTGTATCTTTGATTATTACTTTAAAATTATCTACATCGCTTTGTTTATATTCTATGATTTCTTGCCTGTACTTGCCATCTTTACCTTCTATGAAATCCAGCATTCCGTGAGTTATTTCATATTTAAATGACTGATCATTATCAGTAAGAATTTTGTAAAACATTAATTGAGAATAAAATTTAGAAGGAATTAATTCTCCTTCTGTGTTTTTTGTAAATTTTTCTATTTCATATTTGCTTTTTATTTTTCCAGTTTTGTAGTCAACTACAATTCCTGTTTTATTATTAGAATTTTTATCTGTAATTATAGTATCAATTTTTCCAGTAATTCTTATGTCATCAAAATAAACATTTCTTTTTTCAAAATTTAATTCAGTGTATTGAATGTTATATATTTCATTTTGTGGAATTATTACATTATCATAATAACCAGATAAACCTTTAACCCCTAAATTAGTAAGTTTTTCTTTTGCTTCTGATGTAGTCCATTCATTAATAAATATTTCGTTATATGCATTAATTAAAAAATCCTTACTAGGTAAAATATTGTTATCTTTAAATTCATCATAAAATATTTCAAGTGCTTTGTGCATAGCAGTACCGAAAGACTGTTTATCTGACCTTAATTGAGGAATGTGAAGTAGGTTATTGTAATAAAACTTTTTCGGGCACTCTAGGTAGTTATTCAAAGCTGTTGCATTTAATTTCAAATCTTCAACAAGTTTATTAATATGTTCTTTTTCTTCAGGAAGCAATTTATTTTTATCTTCATTTGCAATTACATTAGTGATATTTAATTCATTCAAAATATCTTGCTCACTAATAGAAATATCTGGATGAACTATTTCAATTAAATTATTATCAATTTCCGAAATAAACATACTCTGCATCGTATTTTTCGTCCCATAAGAATTTTCATATTGACCTGCATACGAAATATATATTTTTTCCATAGCTCTAGTGAGAGCAACATAAAATAATCTTCGTTCTTCCTCATTTTTTTCCTCTTTAGTTTGTTTCATATCACCGACAATATTATCAGGCAATGAAATGTTTTGCCTATTCTGGCTATTTCCCCAATATTTATCTACACATTTGGGAATAAATACTACTTTGAATTCTAAGCCCTTTGATTTATGTGCAGTCATAATTTTCACACTATCTGAATTGATATTCAGAGTTTTTTCTGAAATAGAAAGGTTATAATCGGAAATAATGTTGATATAGTTTATAAAATCTCTATATGAATAATCAATATTATTGAGAGTCTGAGCCTTAATTTCATCAAATAGAGTCGAAAGTCTATTTAACTTAGCCATTCTATTTTCTTTAGCCATTATTCTATCTGCAAATTTTATGTCTTTTAATAATCTGTCAAAGAAAATTACAAATGATTCTGTATTTAATATCTTATTTTGTTGGGCTAAAAATGTAGATAATTTCAATACATTATTATCACTTTCAGCTTTTTCTAAAGAATCTGAAAATAAGCCATTTGTTATTTCTTTTTTATCTTTATTTTGACCTATATTTAGTTTATTTAATTCTTCTTCGTTTAGAGTCAAATCAAAAAAACTACATCTTGCTTTATGTCTATGCTCTGCCAATTTAACTATATCTACAGCATCAATATTTGTCCATTCCTGACACATAACATTATAAAAAAGCCGGTCGTCATATGGTTCTGCAATACATCTTATTAAAGTTATTAAATTTCTAATATCAGAATCATCAAGTATATTCGACATTTTATCCGATGTAAGCGGGATTTTGTGTGCCGATAATATTGATGCAATATCCATTATTTCTGAATTATTACGGAAAAAAATTGCAATATCTGAATATTTATAGCCATCTTTAACTAATTTTTTTATTTCTTCAGCTACCCATACATATTCAAATCTAGAAGTATCAAAATCATAGATGCCAATACTTGTATTTTTACTCTGTATATCGCTAAATAAATTTTTACTAATACCTTGAATTTTATTAGTTAATCTTTCCTCGTTATTTTTAATTACACTCATAGATGCATCGAGTATCTTTTGTGTACTTCTGAAACTTCTTGTCATCATTACAATTTTAGAATTTTCAAACTTTTTTCTAAAATACAAAATATTGGATAAAGAAGCTCCTTGAAATCTATAAATACTTTGATCATCATCACCAACTACGAAAATATCTGGATCATCACCATACATATTGATAGCTAGTTGCTCGACTATTTTATTTTGTGCACTGTTCGTATCTTGATATTCATCAACAAGGAAATATTGATATTTCTCTTGTAAATCTGATTTTAATTCAGGTTCATTAATAATCTTATCAAGTACACTTATTATCATGTCATCATAGTCATGTGTTTTCTTCTTTTTCAGTCCTTCTTGATATTTTTCATACACAATTGCGAGTTCGAAGGATTTTTCTAAACTTTTAATTTTTGCTTCAATATCGACTTTTAATTTTTTAGTTCTTTTATTTAAGCTTGATGGATCATTTTGTAAAAAATCAATTTCTTCTTGTGCTAATACTTTCAACTTTTCATAAGTTACAGCTTCTTTTTTTAATATACTTATATTTTTTAATATATCTCTAGTGTAATAATATGAATCATCAACAATTTTCAATCTATCTAATTTACTTTCGTCTAATATCGAATGAATAAGAGTGATTTGGTCTATATCAGTTAAAATACTAGAACCTAGTCCTCCGAAATAATCTTTATATGTTTCAATTATTGATTCTGCAAAGGCATGAAAAGTATAGATAGGTACATAATATGCAGCATTGCCAATAAATTTGTGAAGTCTTTTCCTAACAGCAATCGTACCACTATCTGTAAATGTAAGTACTAAAATATTTTCTGGTTTTATATCAGTATTTTCTAGTATATATGCAATACGAGCACTCATTACTTGTGTTTTACCCGTACCTGGTCCAGCAATTACCATCATTGGACCATTTATTTCAGTCGCAGCTTCAAGTTGTTCTGGTGTTAAATTCTTCAGATATTCCTGCATAATTTCTTATTAAGCATTTCTTTATATCATAAATCATGAAGGTTACAAGAGGAATATTTTTCTCCTTCCTTACCAAGGAGGGGAACAAGGGATGGTGCAAACCCCTTCCGCCCACGCATCTGTCATGCCGCTGAGCGGCATCTATGTATTCTTGTTGCCACCCCTGAGCCCGTCGAAGGGAATGTCACCCTGAGCTAGTCGAAGGGCGACTGTTAAAAAATCCAACATCATGGTTCGACAGGCTCACCATGACAACTTTAATGTCACCCTGAGCCCGTCGAAGGGAATGTCACCCTGAGCTAGTCGAAGGGCGACTGTTAA